>JAYTAU010000641.1:0-17517 GCA_043737375.1 Planctomycetia bacterium | reverse complement strand
GTGGAGTAACAAACGGCGTCGGTTTGCGATATGAGAGTACTTCGTTCGACGATCCTGCACCTCTCCCCCTGGGAGAGGCGGAGAGGAACGCTTTGGTGAGGGGTTCGCGGCGTAACTCGCAGGATTTCCTCGCTGACGTTTCGGGTTAGGATGTGTTTCTTAGTAATTTGTAATTCGTAATTCGCCCCTCACCCCAACCCCGCCCGTGATTATCATCCTAAAACCTGGTGCTACCGACGAACAGATTGCGCATGTCGTCGAAAAAATCGAAGAACTCGGCTTGCGCACGCATGTCAGTCGTGGCAGTTATCGCACAGTGATCGGCGTGATTGGCGATGAGGCCAAAGCCCATCAAAGCCCGTTGCGAGCCATCGCCGGTGTGGCCGAGGTGATTCCCGTGCTGCCTCCGTACAAGCTGGCCAGTCTGGAAGCCCAGCGCGAGCCGACCATCGTCGACGTGGCCGGCGTCAAGGTCGGCGGTGGTCATTTGGCAATGATCGCCGGGCCCTGTGCCGTCGAAAACGCCAAACGGATGGACGAAATCGCTCGCGATGTGACGGCCGCCGGTGCCAACATTTTGCGTGGCGGTGCGTTCAAGCCGCGGACCAGCCCTTACGCCTATCAGGGCATGGGCGAAGAGGGGCTGAAGATCCTACGCGACGTGGGCGACAAGTACGGCGTGCCGGTCGTGACTGAAGTAATGGACCCGCGGCGTGTCGACATGGTGGCCGAGTATGCCGACATGATTCAAATTGGCGCCCGCAATATGCAGAACTTTTCGCTGCTGACCGAAGTTGGGCAGACGCGCAAGCCGGTTCTGCTTAAGCGCGGAATGAGCGCCACAATTGAAGACTTGCTGATGAGCGCCGAGTACATTCTATCGCAAGGCAATCCCAACGTGGTGCTCTGCGAACGCGGCGTGAAAGGCTTCGACAAAGCAACGCGAAACCTGTTCGACGTCGCCGCCATACCGCAAGTTCGCGGGCTGTCGCACTTGCCGATCGTGGTCGACCCTAGCCATGCAACGGGCCGGCCCGATTTGATTCCTTGGTGTGCATACGCAGGCGTCGCGGCGGGTGCCGACGGCGTGCATATCGAAGTGCATAACTGTCCGGAAGACGCGATGTCGGACGGTCCGCAGGCACTGCTGCCGGCGCAGTATGCCGAGGTCGCGGCGCAAATTCGCCGCATCGCCGAAGTGATGGGCAAGACCATCTCGCCGCTGTCAAAACCTGTCGGCGTGTAGACTCAAGACAGATCTCACCATGGAGACGCGGAGACACGGAGAAATAAAGCAAAATCACAGATCGGATTTTGAAATCGGGAAGTTACAGCGATTGGATACAACCGTTTTCTTGAATTCGATTTCTTTTGTCTCCGTGCCTCCGCGTCTCCGTGGTTCATCCTAATTTTTGAACGCGGAGCTTACGCATGCGACGACCGTTTATTGCTGGAAATTGGAAGATGCACCTCGACCGCGGCGGCGCGGTGGCGCTGGCGACTGGAATCGCGCGAAAAGTCGCCGATTTTTCCGGGGATACTGCAAATTGTGACATCGCCATCTGCCCGCCGTCGATTTATCTCGACGCCGTGGCCGGGGCGATCGCCGGTTCTGCGGTCGGGCTGGGAGGCCAGAATATGTACCACGCCGCACAGGGCGCATTTACCGGCGAAACCAGCCCCGCCATGCTGCTCAACGTCGGCTGTAAATATGTGATTCTTGGACATAGCGAGCGCCGAGCCATCTTCGGCGAGAGCAATACCGAAATCAATAAAAAGGTCCACGCAGCAATTGCCGCCGGCCTGACGCCGATCGTTTGTGTCGGCGAGCAACTTGACGAACGCGAGTCGGGCCGCACTCTGGATGTGGTTCGTGAACAGTTCGAAGGCTCGCTGGCCGGGGTTTCGCCCGAGCAGATGGCGACGACGGTCGTAGCCTATGAGCCGGTCTGGGCCATCGGCACCGGCAAGGTGGCCACGCCTGAGCAGGCCGAAGCGGTGCATGCCGACCTTCGCAAGATGATCGAAACGCGTTACAATGCCGAGGTTGCGTCGAAGGTGCGGATTTTGTATGGCGGCAGCGTCAAGCCAGACAACGCCACGTCGCTGTTGTCGCAGCCGAACATCGATGGGGCATTGGTCGGCGGAGCGAGCCTGAAAGTCGACGACTTCATAGGTATCATTCAGGGGGCAAAATAAATACGGACCATAATTGGCGGACGATACAGATCGGAATTTAGACTTCTATCCTAACCCGACGCGTCAGCGAGGAAATGCCGACAGGTTGCAGCCCGTCCTCGGTGACACGTCGGGTTAAGATAATGCCACTTGGTATATTCAGACGGAATGAATTCCGTCTTACGAAAATTTTCTGCTGTAAGGATGCGGTCATGCTGATTGTTATTTTGGCTTTTCTATTGTTGATCGTGTCCGTCTTCCTCATCCTGCTGATTTTGATTCAGCAAGGCAAAGGGGGCGGGCTGGCCGGCGCATTCGGCGGAATGGGTGGACAAAGTGCGTTTGGCACCAAAGCCGGCGACCTGTTTACGCGCATTACCATCGTGGTTGCCACGATATGGATCGTACTCTGCGTTGCCACGGTCAAGTTATCGAGCGTCAGCGACCAAAGTCGCTTCGGTAACGATCTTGGACGTAACAGTGACGAAGACCAGGCCAAGGGCATCGGCCCAAAAAACAATCCCAAATCGAATGACGACGCCACCGGCGCGAGTACCAAACCCTTGCCCGATTCGAAGGGCGGCGCAACCGGTGCCGATAGTAAAGCGACCGTCCCTCCCGCGGCACCAGTGCCGGAATCCCGCAAAGAATTGCCCCCCGTCAACGAGTAAAGTTACCACGAATATTGACGTGCGTCGCATCGTATGATTTCGGATAATCCAGTCTAGATCTTGTAATACGACATCGTTGGGCGTTGAGTAATTGATGGCGTATCGATGGTTAACGCTGGCTGGGTCGTCGCCGTGGCCCGTCTTTTCATAGCCGGCCCTCGCATTGCGTTTGGCGTTGCCGGCTTCCTTTTGTGCGGAGAAGTTATCGCGTGCTGCTAAGTATGACTGGCTATGGCGAAGCTCGCCGACAAGAAAATCTGCTCGCGGTCTCGGTCGAGTTGCGCACCGTCAATAATCGGTACTTCAAGTTTTCGATGCGATCGAGCGACGGTTACGCTACGCTTGAACCGCAAATCGAGGGTACGGTTCGCGAACAGATCAAACGGGGCACGTTCACGCTCTCATTGCGGGTCGATCGCCTCGAATCGGCCGATGCGTATTCGCTGAATTCCAACGTGCTGGACGCCTATCGACGACAATTGGACGAACTTCAGGCCCAATGGGGTTTGACGCGGGCGGTGTCGCTCGACAGTTTGCTGCAACTGCCCGGCGTCGTTCGCGAGACGCAAGCCGCCATGAATCGCGCCGAAGAGGCTTGGCCGCTGGTCAAAACAGTGCTGGACGAGGCGCTGAGTAAACTCAGCCAGATGCGGATTGACGAAGGCCGCAACATGGCGGTCGATCTCGCGATCAACTGCAAAATCATCGCCGTCGAGCTGGAGAAAATTGCCGAACGAGCGCCGTCGACCGTTGATACGTTTCGAACCCGGCTGCACGACCGATTGAAGAAGGTTCTGGAGGAATACAACGTCACGCTCAACCCGGCGGACCTGATTCGCGAGGTGAGCATTTTTGCCGAACGTAGCGACATTTCCGAAGAAATGGTCCGGCTTCGCTCGCATTTGGACCAATTTAGCACGATTATGGCGGATCGCGAAAGCGGCGGCCGTAAGCTAGAATTTTTGATCCAAGAGATGTTTCGCGAGGTGAATACCATCGGGTCGAAATCGACCGATGTCGAGATCGCCCGGCATGTGATCGAAATGAAAACCGCGATCGAACGTTTGCGGGAGATGATTCAGAATATTGAGTAACTGGCGGTAGTTTAGCGGCTCGTCGAACCGCTAGTCCGTGGTCAGTTGTCCGTCGTCAGTTGTGACGGCGCAAACCATGAATTTGATACTAGTCGTTAAATCAGGCCCGCTTCGAAATTCGTCCTTTGTAATTCGTAACTTCTGCCTTTATGGCCGACACATCGCTAGGACGGTTGATCATTGTCAGCGGTCCTAGCGGCGCCGGCAAGACGACCATTCTCAAAGAGGTGTTCGCACGTTGCTCGCAATTGCGGTCCAGCGTTTCGGCGACGACTCGGCCTCCCCGACCGGGCGAGCGAGACGGCGACGACTATTACTTTCTGACCCCCGCAGAGTTTGCCCGGCGGCGCGCGCGGGGAGATTTTCTGGAAAGCTTCGAGGTTTTTGGCCGCGGATACTGGTACGGAACCCTGACGAGCGAAGTCGCCCCTCGACTTAAGTCCGGCCAGTGGGTAGTCTTAGAGATTGATGTTGACGGCACCCTGGCAGTGCTCGAGCAGTATCCGCAAGCCGTCACGATCTTTGTCCGCCCGGAATCGGTCGCGGAATTGGAGCGGCGGCTAAGGCAGCGCGGTACTGAATCGGAGGATGCGATTCAGCGACGGCTTGAGGTCGCACGCCGTGAACTTAATTTTGTGAATCACTACCAATTTATTGTTCGCAATGATTCCGTGGAGCGAGCCGTCCAGGAAATTGTGGACATCCTGAAGAGCCTGGAGGTTTGTGCATGATCGATGAATTGCGCGAGGAAGAGATTGTCAACAAGGTCGGCGGACGCTTCAAGCTGTCGACGTTGATCCAAAAGCGACTGGTGGCGCTCAACGCCGGTAGCCGGCCGTTGGTCGAGGTCAACACCGAAAACAAGATGCAAATCGTGATCAACGAGATCATGCAAGACAAAATCTATTTGGACGGCTCGTCCAACCTGCGCATTACGGGAGCTCACAGCGCCGGGGGCGGCCCGCCGGAATTGGACTTGGCAAACCTGTAATGTGTAACCTGAGTTGTTCGCACTTGTATTAATTGACTGTATGGACAACGAAGCCATCACGCGCACGCGAGTCGACGAACTGCTAAAATTCTATCCGGTTTTCTATAATTCGGACGGCTTGTTCAATCCACCGCCAAGTGGTGAGGATGACGAATTGATCGGTGGGTTCCCGACGTATTCGTATCCTAAGGTAGTCGCAGATTTCTATGAGGCTGCTAGTCAGCCCTGTTGGTTCCAATACGGTTACGATCCTGCAGAAATAGAGCCGTTGGTGTACTCAGACGAAGCCATCGCAGAAGCGTCGCTGACCACGATCAAGTCGATGCTTACATATTGCCAGCGCGGGGAACGGTTTGCGGGCGGGCATTGGTGGACGATGCTGGAAAAGAATAGGATCGGATTGATCTTTCGCCGACTACGTGAACTGCGGCATACTCTACCGGATGCTTGACTCTAGCCCTTTCTCCGTGCTCTCGGTGGCTCTGTGATTCAAATTTTTGAAGGTCGCGAAATTGCCATCGGCGTGACCGGCGGAATCGCCGCGTATAAAACCGCAGCACTCGTCAGCCAGTTGGTTCAAGCCGGCGCGGGCGTGACCGTAATTATGACGCAATCGGCCGAGAAATTTATCGGTCGCGCCACGTTCGAGGCCCTCACGGGTCGCCCTGTGCTCGAGCACGTGTTCGACGATCCGGCGCACCCGTTGGGCGCGCATATCGAAATCGCCGAGCGCGCGCAGTTGCTTTGCGTCGCGCCGGCGACGGCGAATTTCTTGGGAAAAATCGCGACTGGCTTGGCAGACGATCTGCTGAGTACGTTGTATTTATCGTTCACGGGCCCGGTACTTTTAGCGCCGGCCATGAATTGCGAGATGTGGGACAAGCCGGCCGTGCAGCGCAATGTTGCGCAGCTGCGCGCAGATGGCGTTCACATGGTTGATCCCGAAGCCGGTTGGCTAAGCTGCCGCAAGCAGGGCGTCGGTCGCATGGCCGGCCCAGAAAAAATATTCGCCGCGATTGGCGAGTTCTGTCCACAATAAATTGAACAGGAGATAACAGAGGCAACACAGAGATTGATCAATGCGTGTGTTGCAATTCTCGATGTTTGAGAGTTGATTTCTGGGCTGATCCATTTGATGAATTTTTTGCGAGTCAGTTATCTCCGTTTCCTCCTGTTCGAATTTTTGCATTTGTCGGTCGATTTTTGGAGTTCGAAAACGGAATAAATTCCGTTCTATGTGAGGGCCGCGTGGCGAAAATTCTGATCACTTCCGGCCCCACGCGGCAGCATCTCGATCCGGTGCGGTATCTCACCAATGCTTCGAGCGGTCGCATGGGGCAAGCGTTGACCGCAGCCGCATTGGCTGCGGGGCATCAGGTCGTCGTCGTCTCAGGCCCGGTCGATGTCGACTACCCTAGCGCGGCTGAAGTCATTCGCGTGGTCTCGACGGAAGAAATGCTGAGTGCTTGTCAGCAAGTGTTTCCAACCTGCGACGGATTGATCGGCGTGGCGGCGCCGTGCGACTACCGTCCCGTGCAGGTCGCCCAGCAAAAAATCAGCAAGACGGGTGCGCCGCTAGAACTACATCTGATCGAGACGCCCGACATCGTGGCGACCCTGGGCGCGAGCAAGTCGGCCCATCAGTGGTTGGTGGGTTTTGCGCTAGAGACCGAAGATCATCGCTTTCGTGCGGTGACCAAGGCGCAGAAGAAAAGCTGCGACTTGATGGTCCTCAACGGCCCGGCAGCGATGAACGCTTTGGATAATTCGGTCGAAGTTCTCGATCGACTGGGAACGTTGATCGGCAGTTTTTCCGGGTCAAAAGCCAACGTGGCGAAGCAAATTTTCGCGGTGATCCAGCAGCGGCTGATCGAGGCTTGCGCTGAGAGGTGTGAGGCTTGAGACTTGAGACTTGGAAGTGTGGTCTCCAGCCTCTAGCCTCCAGCCTCCAGCCTCTTGCCCCAGAACCCAGCGGTGGTGTGAAACGGTCGTAGTTACACACCTCTTCCTCTGATCCCCGACTCCCGATCCCTCACTTCGGCCGGCCTGTCGGCAGCGGCACGTTGCGAAAACTAAGCTCCAAGTTTCGCTGCGATCGAATGGCCGGATAAAGTAGCGCCATTTGCACGGCGTCGCCTTGTTCGGCATCGCGGTTGAAGCTGCCGCGAATTTGCACCCCGCGTTCGGTGAGCGAGAACGACGGGATCTGCACGCGCCACGACCGGCCGGCAGCATCGCGCAGCTCCAATCGGTATTCTTGAAACAGAATTTCTTGCGGGTCAGGCAGAACCAAATCGCGACTCACCATCACGCTGACGTCGATACGATCCTTGTCGCGCGCTTCGATAGCCTCGATCCTTAATTCGACGTCGTCTTGTTTGGCGGACCGGTCAGCCGTCAGCTCGCCGATGGTTATCGATTGCATGTCGCCGATCGCAATCATGCCCCATTTCAACGTCAGGCGATCCAACTGTTTGGCGGCCACCGGCGAAGGTGCGATCGCAAGTCTCGTCGTCAGTTGTCGAGTGGTGGGCCCGACGACTTGCCAGCCGCCGATGTTAGGCTGTAGCGGCGTTAATACCACGCCTGTGTCGGTCAAGGCCTCGATGACTTCCGGATTGTTGCGAAACGCCACCAATCGAAACCGATCTTCCCATATGACTTGTGTTTCTAATTCGAACGTGTGGATTTGCTGGGGAACATCTTCGGTGAAATCCAGCTTCTCTTGGAATTGTCGGTGGGCTTGCGTCACTTGGGCACGAAAAGGGCCCGAATATGCTACGGGTCCGGTCGATGCTCGACCGGCAATCAGTGCGATGCCAGGCTCGCGATTGTCGTAATGCAGCCGAATTTTGTTGCCGGATCGTCGGCACAGTTCATCGATGGCCGACCAATAGGGAAGTTCGACCAATTTCAGATCGATGTTGGCATCGTTGAACGTGCCATAGGAATCGCCGGCTCGAATGTGATTGGACGTTTGCGTCGTGAGCAGCTCGATCAATTTTGTAGCCGGCACCATGCGACCATCGTGCGAGACGAGCGACGGAGTCCACAGTTCAAGCGCGCGCAGTTGCTGCAGCAGTTCGGTGGCGCGAAGTCGGACTTCGGGATCGTTGCTTCGCGCGGCGATTTCGAGTTGCGAACGTCCGGCGACCGCCGATTTTTCCAGTTCTTGGCCCGCTAGAATGCGATCGCGGTAATTGTCGCTGCCAAGTTGCTTGATCAGCCGGGCGACGCGCGGACTTGAATTTTCAGCTGTTGCGGGCGAAGCGGCGTCTAGTGCGAGGCGCGGTTCGTCTGCCGAGACCGGCGCGGCGGCTAATAACGCCACGGACGCTACCCACATTTTTCCCCAATTCGCAACATCGGTACTGCGTGCCATGAAAGTCCTTCCATGGAAGTCTCTAGAAAACCACACCCCGGGCTGTTAAAAACATCACCAGCGAGTACGCGTGCTATGGCTTCGTTTGGGAATACCCTCCGTGGCATACCGGAGTCGCAAGTAGTTCCGGAACGGCGTTACATACGTCAACACTGAGGCAAGTTGCTTACAGAAAATCTTCCAGCTTTACCAACACGTTCTAAGGCAAAACTGGCGAAGGGTAACATCGCGCCGCGCAACGGGTCAAGGTCGATCGGCGAGTGGTTTCCCGCCATTTGGCGGCTGCGTTAGGTTCGATAGATACAGATCCGAATTTAGAACTGCATTTTCAACTCCGAGAAAATGAACAGGAGTTAACAGAGGTAACACCAGATTGATTCTTGGACTGTGTAGCACGGCTCAGACTTTTAAGTGACACTTGTTAAGAAGCCCTAACTTTACCAATCTTGGAAGCACTGGCAGAGCCAGTGGCACACAAATCCCTTGGTAAAGTTAGGGCTTCAAAGTAGTTTGATTGATCCACTTCTATGCTCATTCTGTTCGCTCCTGTTCAATTGATCGTTCCTGGAGCGAATTGTCGATCTCCTCATTTTCAATACGACTCTCCTAATCAAAAGGAAATCGCGTGAAGTTCGAATGTCTTAGCGCCGGAGTGTTGGTGGTCGATCATCTCTGCTCGCCGATCGAGCGAATGCCAATCGCAGGTGAGTTGGTCATGGCCGATGCGCTGCCGTTGAGCATCGGCGGATGCGCTGCGAATGTATCGGCTAATTTAGCGCGATTGGGGGTCCTAGTCGGAGCGGTCGGCTGCATCGGCAATGATGCGCTGGGTACATTCGCGCTCGACAGTCTGAGAACTGCCGGGGTCGACACTAGCGGAGTCCGCAGGCTCGACCAAGTAGCGACTTCGGCCACGCTGATCATCAACATCGCCGGCGAGGACCGCCGCTTCATTCATAACGCGGGTGCCAACGCATTGTTCAGCGTCGATTACCTGCCGCTGGAACTGGTACTTCAATCGCGGGTTCTCTACATCGGCGGCTATTTGTTGATGCCCGCACTCGAACAGACCACTGCGCTGGTCGAGTTGTTTCGCAAAGCTCGCGCGGCCAACGTACGAACGGTACTCGACGTCGTCGTGCCCGGTCCGGGCGATCATTGGCCGAAGTTCGTCGAGGTGTTGCGCGAGACGGACGTGTTTTTGCCCAATACCGATGAAGCCCGACTGATCACGGGCTTGGACGATCCGCTAGCACAGGCAGAAAAATTCCATGATGCCGGTGCGCGTACCGTGGTAATCACTCAAGGCGATCAGGGTACGTTGCTGATGGAGCCGGGACGACGAGTTCGCGCCGGCGTGTACCCGACCAAGTATGTCGGCGGCACCGGGGCCGGAGACGCGTTCGACGCCGGATTTATTGCGGGTATGTTATTGGGTGAAGACAACGCCGGCTGTCTGCGTTGGGGAAGCGCCCTGGGGGCCAGTTGCGTGCGATCGATCAGTGCGACTGAGAGCGTGTTTGACCGCGAGCAGGCTCTCGATTTCATGCGAAAACATGAGCTGAGGATAGAGGAGTTCTAAAAAAGGTTGCGTCCGAACCAGCCACGCCAAACCCTTGTCTATACGACACCCCCTTTGGCCGCGCGACCCTCGACAGTATATTGATGCCGGTTCTGCGGCCCGCTGATACAGCACGCTTTCCATAGAATACTCACGTCGATGATCCGAGTCGCAATTCTGGGTGGTACCGGTTACACGGCCCTTGAGCTGATCAAGCTGTTGCTGCGCAATCCTCAGGTGCAAATTACCGCGCTGACCAGCCGCACGGAAACTAAACATGTTTCATCGGTTCACCCGTCGCTCTCAGGCAGGCTCGACTTGCGGCTCGAAGATTTGAACGCCGGCCAGATCGCCGATCGCTGCGACTGCGTGTTCAGTTGCTTGCCGCATGGGGTCACGGCCGATATTGTGCCGGCGCTGTTGACGGCTGGGCGACGCATCGTCGACTTTAGCGCGGATTATCGCTTGGACGATGCCGAGACGTATCATGCCTGGTACGAACATCATCACACCGACCCCGATCGATTGGGCAAGGTGGTCTATGGATTGCCCGAGTTGTTCCGCTCGCAGATTCCTGCAGCCGATCTCGTCGCCAACCCGGGTTGTTATACCACGACCTCGATTCTGGCGCTCACTCCGCTGGTTAAAGCGGGGCTAATTGCCACGGACGATATCATTATCGACGCCAAGAGCGGGGTTTCGGGTGCAGGTCGCACGGCCAAACTGAACACGCTCTTTCCGGAGTGCAACGAAAGTATCGCGGCTTACGGTGTCGGTAAGCATCGCCATACACCCGAGATCGAACAGATTATCGGTCGTGTGACGGGTCAGAAGCTGACGGTGATTTTTACACCGCATTTGGTGCCGATGGACCGCGGAATATTATGCAGCATTTACGCCCGCCCGATCGGCCAGGTTTCCGAAGCGGCGGCAATGGATTGTTTGCGCGAGTTCTATCGGAACGAGCCGTTCGTAAAAGTGGTCGATCAACTTCCGGCATCGAAAGACACCAGTGGTACGAACTTTTGTCACATCTCGGCGCGTGTCGTCCGCGGACGCGTGTTGTTATTTAGTGTGCTCGACAATTTGATCAAAGGTGCATCCGGCGCGGCGGTACAAAATTTCAACTTGATGTACGGTTTCGACGAAGCCACGGCACTAATTTAATTGGTGGTCTCAAGCGAGCGGTCGGGATTGTCCCGGTCGAGTTTTTGAGCGAAGTTAATTTCTTGCCATCACCATAAAGCAATTCCCATTCAACGCGGCCAATGGTCGCGGCTAACAGGACTCGCCACATGCCCATCAATATTCCTCTAGGCTTCCGGATGGCGGGCGTTCATAGCGGTGTCAAACGCAATGCCACCCGCCAAGATTGCGGGCTGGTCGTGTCGGATTTGCCGGCCGTTGCCGCGGGTGTCTATACGAAGAACCTGGTATTTGCCGCGCCGGTGGCGCTCGATCGCGCGCGTACTCCGGGCACAGGTTTTCGCGCAGTCGCGCTGAACTCGGGCTGTGCGAATGCCTGTACGGGCGAGCGAGGCTTGCGCGATGCCGAACGGATGGCGTTGATCGCCGCCGAGCAATGCGGTGCAGCGGGCGAGGCGGCGCTAGTGCTCTCGACCGGGATCATCGGCGAGTTTTTGCCGCTCAACAAAATTGCGATCGGCCTCGCGGCGTGCAAGGCTGAGCTTGGCGACAATGAAGCAGCGTTGATCGCCGCGGCACGTTCGATGATGACCACCGACACGGTCCATAAAATCGCCGGGCGCAGTATCGAACTCGACGGCCGCACCGTGCAGATCACAGGTATGTGCAAAGGAGCCGCCATGATCGCTCCCAATATGGGGACCATGTTGGGGCTGATTATGACCGATGCGGCGCTGACTCCGGCCAGTGCGCAGCACGCGCTATCGGCCGTTGTCGAAGACACGTTCAACTGCATTAGCGTCGATGGGCATATGAGCACCAACGACACGGTATTGCTGTTGGCTAACGGCGCAGCGGGCGGACCGCCGCTCGATGGCGACGACTTGCAGCGTTTTCAACAAGCGCTGTTCGAAGTTGCAGCCGAGCTAGCCAAGGCCATTCCGGCCGACGGCGAAGGGGCTACGCACTTAATCACGATCGAAGTCCTCGGCTGCGTGTCACAAGCCGCGGCCCGACAAATTGCCAAAACCGTGGCCGACAGTGCCTTGGTCAAAACGGCCGTTGCCGGTGCCGACCCTAATTGGGGACGCATCGTTTCGGCCGCCGGATACGCCGGTGTCCCCTTTGATCCCTCTGCGGTCGGACTGACGGTGAACGGCTTCGAACTGTATCGAAAAGGCGCGCCCGTGGCTTTCGACGCCGATCAAGTTTCGTCTTCGATCAAAGACAATCGCGATACGTCGGTCGTGCTGACATTCCGAGAGGGGAGCGAACGGGTCACGTTTTACACCACGGACTTGACCGCGGAATACGTCCGTCTCAACGCCGACTATCACACATGAGAACACCGCTCGATCGGATTCGACGCGGGGCCATCGTGTTGCTGGGTGTCGTCGCTGCGTCGACGCTGGCGTATCGGCTGTTGGGCTGGGACTGGCTCGACAGTCTGTACATGGTAATACTGACGATCGCCACGGTCGGGTTCACCGAACGCAGCGAACTTAGTTCGCCCGAGCAGTTGGTCACCATCGCCGTGATGCTAATCGGCATTGGCACGGCAGCCTACACCTTGGGTGGTTTTTTGCAGATGATCACGGCCGGCGAGCTGGAGAGTGCGCTCGGACAGCGACGAATGAAAATGGACATCGAGCAACTCGACAAACACACCATCATCTGCGGCTACGGCCGGATCGGTTTCCTACTGGCCGCTCAACTTCGCGCGCAACACGAGCCATTTGTCGTGATCGAACAGGCCGAAGAGCGCGCCGCGCAGGCCCGTCAAGACAAATGTTTGGTGGTCCACGGCAACGCCACTGAGGACGACTGTCTGATCTCGGCCGGAATCGCCCGCAGCCATAGCCTGGTCACAGCCTTGCCCGACGATGCCGACAACGTGTTCATCACCCTGAGCGCGCGCAATTTGAATCCGCAACTTCAGATCATCGCGCGTGCCGAGCAGCAATCGACCGAAAAAAAACTAGTACAGGCCGGCGCGACGCGAGTGATAGCACCCGCCACGATCGGCGCGCAGCGTATCGCGGCGATGATCACCCGGCCCGCCACAATCGAGCTAGTCGAACTCTTCTCAGGCAATTCGAACGGCGAAATCGAAATCGACGAGCTGAAAGTCTCCGACAAAAGTGCTTTGGTCGGCAAGACCCTGGGCGAATCGGACGCGCGGCGGCGGTTTAAGCTGCTGCTGGTGGCGATTCGCCGGGGTACCGAGGATTTAGTGTTCAACCCCGACACCGATCACCAGTTTCAAGCCGGCGACACCGCCATCGTGATGGGCCGGCGCGAGGATATCGACCGCTTTCGGGGCGAATTCATGGTGTGAGCGGTTTGAGGCTTGAGGAATGGGGATCGAGGCCCTCACCCCTCGCTGCCCACCCCCGCTTCTTGCCCTTTCCCGCTTTTTCTCATTGCGGTAGACTTTCGACCAGTATCTGCAGTTAGGCGCGGCACTGCGCGCTAGCATTGTTTGGTCGGTTGAAACTTGCCGACCCAATTCGCCAAGGAGGGCGTATGTCGATTTCATCCAACATCGCCGGATCAGCGAGCGAAAACCAGCGGACAACGCTCGGGCAACGCCGACTCAGCGTGGCGATGATCGTTCGCGACGCGGCCGATTTGATTGCCGCTAGTTTGGAAAGCGTCCGCGACATCGCCGACGAAATCATCGTGGTCGACACCGGTTCGACCGATCGCACTCGCGACATCGCGCTACCGCGCGCCAGCCGAGTGCTGTCGTTCGACTGGTCGGACGATTTTTCCGCCGCGCGCAATTTTTGCTTGCAGCACATCACCGGAGATTGGGTGCTGTGGCTCGATGCGGGCGAGTCGCTCGACAAGTCGTCTACCGTCGCACTGCGCCAATTGATCGACTCGAATCCAGACAGCTCCAAGGCTTATTTGCTGATGGTCCAAGTGCCGTCGCTGGGTCAACCATCGGCCGGCGAACAGACCGCCCGACTGCGATTACATCCGAACCGGCGTGAGATTGAATTTACCGGCCGAGTTCGCGAAGAAATCTATACCGTGTTGGCAGCCGCCGGCATGACCATCGAAATGTCCACGGCCACGATCCGACGTACGGCTCGTGAACACGATCCGGAGTTGAAACGCGCAAAGGCCCAACGCAATTTGCGATTGACCGAGCTAGATATTCAAGAACATGGCTTGCTGCCCGAATCGCTGTTAGTGTTGGGCGATGCGTGGGCGGCACTGGGCGAAATTCAACTAGCCGTCGAGGCATATAGTCGCGCGTTGGAAATGAGTGCCGTCGATTCGACACTCGCTCTCGAATCGTACTATGGTTTGCTCGCGGCCTTGGATCACGTACCCGCCGCGCGCGACAAGCAGGTTGAATTATGCTCGGCGGCGATCAGCGCCTTTCCGTACGATGCGCAGTTGCTTTGCGCGATGGGCAGCTATTTGCAAAACCAGGGTCGTTTGGATTTGGCAAGCCGTGCGTTCGAATCGGCCGCGCGCTTTGGACAGGTTAATCCCGAGACCTGGCATCTCACCGAAATCGCCGATGTCGCGACCGTTTGCCACGCAATGTGCCAAGAGCTGCTTGGGCAGGTCGAATCGGCAATTGCTACTTTAACGCACGCGGCGGCAATCAAACCGCAGTCGGTACGGTTGCGACGCCAGCTACTTGAGCTGTATGTGCGACACAATCGTCGCAAAGACGCACTCGAACAGGTGTTGCTGTTGCCCGTCGAAAACTCCAATCGTGAGGCTTCGAAACCGGAAACCCTGCGTAGCGCAGTCCGCGGCGCTTGCTTGGCCGCTCAACAAAATTGGATTCCGGCCTTGGCTTATTTGCAGACCGCGCACAGTGCGGGCTGCCGGGATTCGCTTTGCTTGCGTTGGCTGACGACGACGCTCTTGGCGATCGAAGACTGCGACGGTGCCCAGCGCGTGCTGGCGCAATGGCAAGCGATTGAGCCGGACAATCTAGAAGTTAAGCGATTTTCGGAACAACTTCGAATCCGCCGCCTGCCTATTCATGACGAAACACAACAGCCGGCCGTCAGTAATTCCAATGCCTACGAGCCGAATGTTCGCGGCGGCGTTGTCAACAACGTGCCGACCGCAAAACCCGGCCTGACGATCAGCATCGAAGGCCGTCAACTGCGGCTCGACGGGCAAGAATCTCCGATACGATCGGCCCCGCTGCCGTCGTCGCTCCCATCGCGCCATAACATTCGTGCGCGACCGTAAGCGTTCGCCCTTTCCAGCAGGGATAATCTGTCAACACCCTGCTCGGGGTCTGCTTGACAATCTTTCATCCGTTCGACCTAATGGCAGTGCTTGATTTATTTGCCACAGGTCAACCATTCAGCACTGTCGACGAATCGACGGCCGCACGACTTCGTGCCCAGGCCGCGACGTGAAGTGCCTGCTTTCCGAGGATATTTTATGTTAGCGCAGCTAGAGCCAAGTTGGCCGATGACGATTCGATTGCCGAATGTCTGGCAGGTCGCCGTGCCCCAGCCGGTCGCCATCGATGACGACGAAGAATTGGAAGAGGATGATGCGGATTTGCTGCCCGAAGATCAACAAACTTTCGTCACCGACGACGAATTCGACGAAGAGGATTTTGACGACGATTTTGACGACGACTTCGAGGAAGACGCCGACGACATCGAATTACCCGATGAAGACGCCGAGCCGATTCCTGCCGAGAGTCTAGACGAAGATGTCGACATTGATGAAGCCGATGAGTTTTAGAACGTACGAATCCGTCACTTACGTTTCGGTTGGTCCCACAAGGTTGGTTTCCAGCAAAGTTGGTATTAAGGCTCCCCATGAAATTTAGCATTCGGTCTGTCGCCTTCACCGCTTGGCCAATCAACAATTTGCGAGTCAGCGTGTTGTTTGCCTGCGCGATGTTCGTCAGCACAATGCTCGGTTGCGGAGCAGAGCAGGGCGAGACTTTGATCGACGAACAGATCATCTCGCTGGAAAAAACCACGCGCGTGCTGCGAAGCGTGGTTGCAGCGGAAGCCAAGTTTCGCGATGACCGGAACGAAGCCGCATTCCATCAGAAGCTTGCCGAGGCCAACGGCGAGTTATCGGCACTGCGGGAAGCGACTACTAAGCTTGGGCCGCGTATCAAGGCGTTGAAATTAAGCAGTAGCGAGCGGTCGCGACTCGAAGAAAAGTTTGACGAGCGGTTTAAAAAAGCGCTGCTCGACTTTCGCACTGAAGGTAGTCTGTTGAAAAACCTGGAGATTGATGATCCGGCGTTTCGCGACTTTCAGGCCATGATCAAGTCGTCTGACCAGCCCACATAATCGATTCAAGGCAAGCCTTGATACGGTGAGAAGCCGAGACGAGAATTGAACTCACCTTCACGATTGAGCGTCGAACGTCGATCGAAGTGCTGCCAGATTATTCGTCGCGCATCACCCGTCGCCATTTCGACCCCGTTGACACCGGTCGCATGATTAGTAGGATAGGTGACTTGCAATCGTCCTATTGAATGCGGCTGAAACGGTCGCATATGCCCCCATCGTCTAGTGGCCCAGGACGTCGGGTTCTCAGCCCGAAAACCGGGGTTCGACTCCCCGTGGGGGTATCTGTTCATGTGTACAGTACTTGCAAGTTATCGCAAGTGCAGGCAACGCCTCACCTTCCGATGATGAGGCGTTTTGCGTTTGCGGGCTAATACGGGTCGGTTCGGCGGTGTGCTGCGTCGGATTCTGCGTCGCGCTACCGTTCTGATGAGCACTCAATCCCTCGATTGCTTTGCTGAAATGACTGTCTGTCGTTTTCAGGTAATGCCGATCGGCGATATCGGGCGAGTTGCCGATCCAGTCCGTTACAACGTGAAGCGGAAACTGATCCGCTAGTTCCGTCTGTCGACTGGCTCTAAGATTGTGAAACAGTCGCTCCCAAGGCTGCACCCCTGCCCGTTTCAAAATACGCATGAATTGTGTCCGCAAATTCTGCGTGTCATTCCGATAGCTTGTGACGAGGTAAAGGCTGCCCTCCGGGGCCTCGTCGAATGCCGCCTCTAGATATGGCCGTAGCTCGGGGAACAGCGGAACGATGCGATATGGCTTATTCTGATGTTCTGTCTTCGGCGACGGAACCGTCATCCGGTTCGCCGACCAGTCGATGTCTGACCATTTTAGGGCCAGCGTCTCGCTTGGCGTCCGCACTCCTCCGTAGCGAGCCAAGGCGATGATGAGCCGCCACTCGACATTTGGCGACGCCTCCAGCACCTTAGCGACCGTAGCTCGGTCAATAAACATTAACCGTGCTTCATTCCGCTGTGAGCCGGCTTTTACGTCTTGGAATGCATTTATATCAACCAATCCTTTGCGCTGGGCCAGTTTGAAAAACTGCCTAGCATGTTTAACCCGCTTGGAAATGGTTGCTTCGGCTAATCCTGCTTGAACCATGCTCTGTCGCCACTCGTCCGCCTCGCCAGGCTTGATCGTTCGCATCGCCCGGTCAGCTTCAAAGTACTCAACCAA
>JAYTAU010000640.1:0-2883 GCA_043737375.1 Planctomycetia bacterium | reverse complement strand
TGCCGGGATTTGGTTCGGCTGCACCGAGTCGACAAATTTGAAGATCGGCGCGAGCGACACGATCATCTGCATCGGCGGGACCACCTTCGCAGCGTCGGCCGCCGACTTGTCGATGACTTTCTTCACCAATTCGTTGGCTTTGCGGCCCAGCGAAACATAGAAGCTCTTCGGACCGATGCCGACGATTACGTTCAAGCTGTCGCCAAACATCTTGCGCGCTTCAGGATCGTCGGGCATCGGAATCGAGGTGGTGTGAAAAGTCACGCCCTGATGCTTCTCGGCGTTGAACTTAACGTCCGGAAAGGTGGGCTCGTTCTTGGCAAGATCGACCAGCTTCTTCAAGGTCGCTTCGAGCGCCGGGCCGTCAGCCACGTAACCGCCGACGGTGAACGAAACCGAATTCGGATCGAGTTGCAAAGCAGCTCCGCCATCCATTTTACCGCTTTCAATCGTCTTGACGCCGATGCTGAACAGATCGGTCAAAATATCCTTGGCCGACTTGCGAACCTGGTCGTTCGGAAAGCTGTTGTCGTTGTCGATTTCGGATTGGGCTTTCGTCTCCATCGTGCGAATCATGGCGACGGCTTGTTTGGCGTCTTCGGGTGAAATCAGGCTGACAAAGTTGATGTTCACCGCGCCGTCGGCTTGCATGAAACCGCCGTGATCGCTTTTCAGAGTGGCCATCTGTGCCAATTGCGCTGCCAGCTTACTGCCCGCTGCCACGGTCGCGCCAATGTCCAAATGAACGCTCTTGCCCGTACCGTCGATCTTCAAGCCAAGCGTGAACTTATCGAGTTCGTTGACGGCCGTTTCGACTTGCTTGAGCTGCTGCTCGACGAGCTGTTTGCGAATTTGAAACGCGGTCTCGTCTTCGCCCGGAGTTTGCCGCAGGCTGAGCTGCATGCCCGCCCGCAATTGATTGACGACCAGAGTGCGGTACATTTCGGGCACGTTTTGAACATAGGCTCGCACGGCGATGTCGTAGTCTTTGTTTAGTCCGTCGAGCGCGGCGGTCGGATCGGGGGGCAGGTCTTTGAGATGATTGGCGTTTTGCGCAAAGAAGGTGTACTTGCCCTGCATCTTGGCGGCGATCGCCGGACCATTGGGAGGCTGAATGATAAAGCTACCGTCGGCCTCGGCCGAAACTTTCAGTTGCAAGATCGCTAGCCCTTCGACAAAGCCCTTGATGTCGGAGATCGGCAAAAAAACCAACGGGCGGAAATCGGTGCCGTCGGTCAATACCGCACTGCCCCAGGGGAGCTTTTTGTCGAGACCGGTAAGTCCCTTGCCCTGCGTTATTTGTTTGATTTGGGCTTCGATGATCTGCGACGAGATCATGGGAATGCCGGTTGTTTGACCCAGAAAGTCGACATCGCTCATCAATTCGTCGTAGCCGGCTAACGACACGATGACGACCGGCTTGAGGGTCTGAGCCATCGATTGCGCTGCGCCTGCCATGAGGACGACTAGCGCCACGGCACCAATTAGAAACTTCTTCACGGGTAGGATCTCCTGAGAAACGATTTGGGTTGGATGAGTTGAAAGAAAAATCAGTGGTCAATTGTCAGTTATCTAAAAACCTATTCGTTATCTAATACCCATAAACCATAGGCATGGTTTCGCATACGAATATTAGAAAGAAGCGATCGCGGTAAATAGCCGCGTTTACTGACGATTAGGCCCAAAATTCTGGTACCTACTACTGAAAAAAAGCAGCAACGAACCGGTATTAGGTTTGTAAGCCTAGGTTACGAGAATCGGAGCGTCCAGAGGGCCAAGCCGGCAAAAACAGGCAAAACCGGCTTAAAACAGCCGGTTGGCCGCATTAAAAGACTGCAACGCGAACGAGAATCTAGCGTTCGCGATAGGTGATGCGACCCTTGGTCAGATCGTATGGAGAGAGCTCGACCTTAACCTTATCGCCGGGAACAATACGGATAAAATTCTTCCGCATTCGGCCGGCCACGTGCGCAATGACCAAATGACCCCCTTCAAGTTGGACCTTGAAACGGGTATTGGCAAGCGCTTGCGTGACTGTGCCCTCGACTTCGAGAGCTTCTTCTTTTTGCGCCATAAACAGAACTCGACGAGCCAGCGATAGAAAACGCGATAATTTCCCCAATCCCCAAATTCCAGTGTACCATCTGCCGCAGCGTCGTCCAGCGGCTGGGACCGCGATTCGAGCCAAAAGCATGCGCACTTCGTGTTTTCGCACTTTCGATCTTTCGCGATTCTTAAGCAGTTCCAACTTAACGTCGTCCGACCGCCGTGCCACCGGCTCTGCCAGTGCTGGGCGGGCCGGTTAAGTTAGGCTTGTAAATCCTTTGCCGGTCGAAGGATTGAATCGCGATAGATCGAACGTGCGAAAAATGGAAATCAATTCAACCGAATATTCATGTTTAATCAGAGTCCAAGCCGAAACGAAGTCGCCGGCACTATGCTCAGCCTGCTGCCAACCGCTCCAGTTCGCTAACCGCGCAGTCAAGTTCTTCGACGAGTGACGCGATGGCCGACCCGGTCGCTGGCTGGACGGTCGTTGCCAGACCGACATCGCGTGTCGGTAAGATGCCGGCTTGAAGCGCCTCGACCACGGCTCGATAATACCACAGCGTGCCATCGCGGCCGCCGTTGAACCGATTCCAGACCGCCTCACCGAGTTGCCGCCAATCACCGATGATCGACCGGACGTTGTGCAACTTGTCGGCGGCGGTGATCAATGCCACGCCGGGCGACGCCACTCGAAGGTGAGCCAGATGGTCGTCCTTCCGCTGTCGCCACGGCGGCTTGGGTATGTCAACGCTATCGCTGCAAGCGAGTACTAAATCGGCAACCGCGTCGCCGAATCGGCGGCGAATCTCTTGTGCCGTGGGCTCGCCACCTTGG
>JAYTAU010000639.1:0-7152 GCA_043737375.1 Planctomycetia bacterium | reverse complement strand
TTCTCTCTTGATCGTGGCGGCCAATTTTTCCAGCTTGCGAGCGTTCTCGGTAATCGTGGCACTCGCTTTTGATCCTTTGCTCTCAAACAGCGCGCTGTTCTCTCGCAACAATTGCTTGACCTGTTTGAACGGCTTGATATCGTCGGGCAGTGCGGCATCGGCTAGCGCGGTCCATTGCTGGGCCAGCGCTCGATAAGCCGCTGCAGATTTTGTAAGTAGCTTGTTACCCGTCAGTTCGGCGGCTTCGTCCAAAAACTCGGCGTACAGTGTGCGATACAATCCGCCGCCTGTGCCGGCCGTTTCGATGCTGATGAACACATCGCGCAGCGCCTGAACCATCAATGTCGGCTGCGCGAAGACTTTCAGCCAGCCGTCTTTGTTTGTGCCGTTGGTCAGCATTTTGGCGAGCGTTTCCAGTCCCGGCAGGCTGAATGTCTTCATTTTGCCTGCGAGCAGTTCCGCCGTCGTGGCCGAAATGCCGGCCTGGATCGCGCTCTTCAGTGTCGCCGCCGATAGCTTGCCCCGCCCCGAAATACTGGCCGGGTCAATCGTCAACGTGCGATTCTTATGCGAGCAGATACCGTTGCGAGCGGTCGAAAGTTCATCCAGCGTCAATGATACCGGTGTCGCGCCGCGGTCCGACCCGTACGCCAATCCACGATCATCATCGACTGCGTAGACAATGAACGTGTGCATCCACAAGTCGCAGCTCGACATATCGTAGCCAAGAAACGGCAGCCGGGCTCGCGAGCACCAGACCACTGTGGGCCGACCGAGCGCGAGTTCGTCGAGTAGATTCTTTGCGGCCTTCCCTGGGCCTCCCGTTTCGGTCACATGCGTTTTAATTCTTATCCGTGAAAAAAAGCCGTCGTACCAGTCCGACCCGGTGCAATAACTTTTGTGCCTGCCGACAATCGCGACCCCGCTGCCAATTCCATTGCGCGGCACGCTGGGGCAGAACGAGTAGCCCGCCCCGATTCCTCCGGCAATGCCAAAGCACAAGGCTTCGCTCAGCGGCTGCTTGGTCTGCGGGTTTTCGACACTGTAATACGCCAGCAGGTTTTTGAGATTTGCCGAATCAGAGCATCGCCCGCCAAAGTGACTGAAATCGGCGACCGCGTTCCCGACGGCGTGCAATTTCGAAGTTTTTTCCGAAAACATTTTCATCCGTGGACCTCATCCATGGCAAAATGCTCGATCGTATCGCCGACGTGCAGCTTTCCGCCGGAAAGTATTTCGGCCCGCAGTCCGCCGCGATGGATCAAAGCTTTGCGAATTCCGACGACGGTTAATTTTTCAAGATGCCCGCACGGTTCGCAAAGTTCAAGCCCGCGCAGCACCACGTCGCCGATGCGAAACGTCTGTCCGACCAAATGATTGAGCGGCACGCCGCGCGTAAGTAAGTTCCTTCGCGACAGGATCGGTTCAAACGGAATCTGGTTTTCGCGCGTGGCGGCTTCGATGGCTTCAGACTCGATCAGCGTGATCTGTTTGATTGCCTTTGGCTGCGCAGACTGACTTTGATCGTACCGATCGCCCGCCAATCCGCAGTTGGTCGTAGCGACAATTTCGCTGACCGATTGCATCGGCCCTGCTTTGGCGGGAGTGATGAAGATCGCTTCGAGCGTACCTTGAAATTGCATGGGTCAGCCTCGTCGTGGGCAAGTCTGCTGATGGACAGCCCCTGGCTTTGCCAGGGGGCAATCGCGAAAGCCGTATAATCAATTTCACCACTACACACGCACACCTGCCCCCGGCAAAGCCGGGGGCTAAGGACGTGTTCACTTTCAATCCACCAGCCGCAGTTCGACGGCGCGTACGTCGATTGCGATCGTGCCATGAATCTTATCGACCGATAGTTTCAGCAGCCCGCGCCCCTTGGCGAGTTGCATTTCGCCAAGTTTCAACGGGCCATCAGAAAATGGCTCATGTCGTTAACTTTCGCAAAATTACGAACTGAACTTGGCAATATATTACAATATCACCTGCGGTATTCGATTGCATTGCCCGAGTTCTATCATCAAATCCGCCCATGAAGATCATTATCGAAAAACACTCGGACGGTTACGTCGGATATTCGCTTGGCCTCAACGGGGTTGTCGTCGGGCAAGGTGACACTTACGACGATGCTCTTGCGGACGTGAAGTCCGTGATTCGATTTCATGTCGAGACACTTGGCGTTGAGGTGCTAGAGAGTGATTCGCCCGTGCTTGAAGCGTTTGTTGTCGAAGCCTAGAGTGGCCGGCTAATGGGCAAGTTTCCAGTTGGTACTCCCAAGAGCCGAGTGATTTATGATTTCAACCCGGTTTTGTCGCATGGGCCGATTTTTTATTTGCCGTTCGGGAAATGCTACAGTTTCGTGCACAAACGGCTATACTTGAGGGGAGGAACATTTCCATGAATTACAAAATCGCCATTCACCGAACCGACGAGGGTATCAGTGTTTCCGTGCCGGCTTTGCCCGGTTGTTGGTCGGAGGGAGATACTGAAGCCGAGGCTCTGGACAACATTCAGGACGCGATTCGCGAGTACCTGGCAGCGCTGGAGGATCGCTATCGAGATGCCGAGACGCGCGAAGTGGAAGTGCAGGTTTGATCGTGTCGAAGATCGTTGTTGTCAATCATCTAAATGCAGTGCGAGCCTTGGAGAAGGCCGGCTTTACTGTCATTCGTCAAGGAAAGCATATCGTGATGACCGATGGCACTCATCAAGTAACGATTCCGCGACACAATCCGATCAAGGCATTTACGTTGGGCGGAATTGTGAAGGACGCGGGGATAAGCGTCGAAGAATTTCGCAAATTACTTTGAGGCGAGCATTTTGCTTCACTGTAATGCGAACTATGAGTTGCGAACACAATTCGCATAATCGATTCTTTGCAAGGCACAATTTATTGGTTGAGTGCCAGGCCTTTACCGTACAAAACCCAATGGTGATCCAGCAAACAACTGGAACACTAAACTGAATGTGAATCCGTACGCTGGTCAACGAGGAACTCGCATTGAACAAACGGGCAAGCAGCGAATTCGTTAGTCAACTTCATCTCGGTACAGCGATCAACCACCATTCCCCGCTATATCTTACTTTCCTCCTCCATCGCCTTGACACTCGTTTGTCGGACCCTTAAATTAAGCGATTAACTTTCGGCCGGCCTGCCAGCCGCTCGCCCTCGTCGAGCGTAGCTCGCTGCGTCGCTGGTTGGAAACTAGAATCGGCAATAAACCCAGATCGATCGAGACTTAGCATGGCCGTACCGAAGAGACGTCAATCGAATGCCCGCACCGGCAGCCGTCGTGCCCATAACGCTATCAAGCCCAAGCAGTTGACCTATTGCCCGCAATGCAGCAATTCGGTCCCCACGCACACGATTTGCCCCAAATGCGGTTATTATGCGGGCCGCACGATCGTCGAAACGGCGGAGTAGCGGCGTATTAATTATTCGATAGGATTGCCCTCCGTGGCATTCCGTCGCGACTTTACTCGCGACTTATCTACTCTGGATATGGCATTTTGACCCAGACCGCGCTGCTTTTTCCAGGACAGGGGGCTCAGACGGTCGGCATGGGCCAACAGTTAGCCGAAACGCTGAGCGCTGCCCGACGACTGTACGACCGCGCGGGCGATGTGCTGGGCTATGATCTGGCCAAGATTTGCTTCACGGGTCCGGCCGAAACGCTCGATTCGACCATCCATAGCCAGCCGGCCCTATTTGTCACCAGTCTGGCGGCACTCGAGCAGTTGAAATCTCAGTCGCCCGACGTCGTCGAACAATGCCAAGCAACCGCTGGGCTGAGTTTGGGCGAATACACGGCTTTGGTATTCGCGGGCGTGCTGGAGTTTGACGACGCATTGCGGGTGGTCCATGAGCGCGGCGCGGCGATGCAAGCCGCCGCCGATGCGGTGCCCAGCGGCATGGTCAGCATTTTGGGCCTGGACCGCGACCAGGTCGAATCGCTCTGCCGCGACGCCTCGCAGGGCGAACTGTTGCAAATCGCCAATCTGCTCTGCCCGGGCAATATCGCCGTTTCGGGAACGAAAGCCGCTTGCCAACGCGTGGCGGAACTGGCTCCGGCCGCCGGCGCGATGAAGGCCATTCCGCTGGCCGTGGCCGGTGCGTTTCATACGTCAATCATGCAGCCGGCTGTCGAGCGGCTGACTGCGGCGTTGGCCGGCGTTACACTAAAGCAGCCGCGGATCCCAGTGATTTCGAATGTTGACGCCCAGCCGCATGACCAGCCCGACGAAATTCGCCAACTTCTGGTGCAACAGGTCGTCTCGCCGGTGAGGTGGGAAGATTCGATGCGGCATTTGTTAGCTACCGGGATCGATCAGATTTACGAAGTCGGCCCGGGCCGCGTATTGCGTGGGCTGATGAAACGAATCGATCGCAAAGTTGATTGCCAAGGGGCGGGGTGAATTACAAAGGACGAATTACAAAGGATAAAGTCGAACAAGCTCCTCTCCCTATGGGAGAGGCAGCGAGGAACGAGCGGTGAGGGCGTTGAACCGGATATGGATTCTGACCTCAACGATTCAGAACTCATCACGAACAACTGACAACTGACAACGGACCACCGAACATGAGCGACCCCGCCGCACGTATCCAAGTCGATCTATCCGGCCAAGTTGCTTTGGTCACGGGGGCTTCGCGCGGGCTGGGCCGTGCGATTGCCGTCTGCTTGGCGCAGGCCGGCGCACGAGTCGCCTGCGTTGCCCGCGATACAACCAAGCTGGCCGAAACCGTTGCCGAAATCGCTGCGGCCGGCGGACAGTCCGAACCGTTTGCTTGCGACGTGACTCAAGGCGCCGGCGTGCAAGAATTGGTCGATAATATCGCCGAGAAATGGGGCCGGCTGGATATTTTGGTCAACAACGCCGGCATCACCAAAGACACGCTGTTCCCAAGGATGACCGACGAACAGTTCGACGACGTGATCGCCACCAACCTGCGCGGCAGCTTTCTGTTCATGCGCGCCGCCATTCGTCCGATGATGTCGCAGCGCTACGGGCGGATTATCAACATCAGCAGTGTCTCGGGCCTGATGGGCAACCCGGGGCAAGCCAATTACAGCGCGTCGAAGGCAGGGCTGATCGGCATGACGGCCACGGTCGCCAAGGAAGTCGGTAAACGCAATATCACCATCAATTGCGTCGCGCCGGGCTTCATCGCCAGCGAGATGACCGCCGCCCTGGGCCCGGCGGTGCAAGACGAAGTCAAAAAGCGCGTGCCCAAACAGCGGTTGGGCAATGCCGAAGAAGTGGCAGACTGCGTGCTGTTTTTGGCCGCTCCGGGCAGTGCGTACATCACCGGGCATTGCCTGACGATCGACGGCGGTTTGACGGCGTAAGGTTGGTCGCGTTTCTGTGACCGCGCCAGTGTGGCCGCGTCTCTCCGAGATGCGGACGTTTAACGAATATGCAATTAATCGACGGTGGTAATTCGACTCGGCTTTCGTTGTAGGATAAAATTACATCAACGGAGCAATTTAATATGAACCACGCTATTACTCTCCCTTCATCCGTTATCGTTGATGTGGCCGTTAATCTAGCGGCAATTGTCCGGTCCGAGCCAGTTACGGGCGGCTTCTCCGCCTCGATTCCGGCATTGCCCGGCTGCCATACTCAAGGCGAGACCCTGGACGAGGTTCGCGCCAATCTCCGCGAGGCGGCCGAGGGCTGGCTAGCGTCAGCGCACGATGACGGGTTGGCTCGTGAAGCTGCGGCCCCTGCTCCGTGAAGACAATTTCAGGTAAGCAGATGTGCCGTGTGCTGGAGCGTCGAGGCTGGATGTTGGCGCGTATTAACGGCAGCCATCACATTTACCGCGACCCCGGCACGGGTCGGCGGACGGTTGTACCTGTTCACGGGAATGTGGACCTGAAACCCGGCACTCAGCGCGGCATTATGCGCGATGCTGGCTTGTCAGAAAATGACTTTTGATGGTCGCAACGCGATTTGTTTCGCTATACCTTGGCCCGCCGTTGGACGCGGCAGCGGTTTTCCGTCTTGCTTGAGATTCTCAATCCACTCATCGACGATGCCGCACAATTCTGCATAGACTTTCGCCTCGTCGTCGCCGTGGCAGCAAGGACCAATGACTCCCGGACATTGGCCCACAAAACAATGGTCCTCATCCGACCATTCCACGATCTTGATATAACGAGCACTTTCGTTCATGGGCGGGCCTCCTCAATGGCATTCTTGACTTCGCGTTCTTGGTAGGTCTTGGCATCTGCGCCAATCTTGCCAGAAAGCGTTACTCGCCGCCCCGAGGGATGTTTGAAATTGCGGATAATTTCCTTTTCCACCGCGATTTGCAAATCCCGCACTCAGCAAAGGCCACTCGCTTGACTCATTCTGGCTCTTCATAGCGTGAATTCAATAATGCCGTTTCGATCCGTGTTTTCATACTCGCATCCATGTCCCTCGGATAGATAGCGTTGATTTGCGCACACCCCGTTTTTGTGCCAAATGCAACTGTACAGACTTGTTGTGGATACTTACCCGTAAGTCGATTCGCATGCACCAGCAGCATAGTCCGCCCGTCTATTTCGCGGATGTCTTTGCCGACTAGTTCGAGATTTGAAGCGCTCATACGATCAGCGGAAAAATCCTCGACGACATTCTCGAATGATGCTTCCGGAGCATGGGCCAGTGTGATGCTGGTTCTAAACGCCTTGCTGTACCAAACGCGATGTTCATCGTTCCAATCGAATCCGTCCGGCACCGTGAAAACAAAGCGGGGCTCGTTAGATTCAGGATCGACTCCGACGACCGTCCGCGGAATTTCGTCAATAGATGCACGGCGATCCGCACAGCCCTGTGAAAGCAAAATAATTGTGACTAGTAGAACGTATCGCATATCGTCGGCCGATGGCTTCGCATCAAAGGCGAATTGCTGCCACAACGACGGCGTTCGTTGAAGTGGCATAATTAATCGCTGCACGAGATCGAGCTGCTTCTCGCCCAATACGCAAGAGCTAGCGCCCCGCCGATGGTCAGTAGAAAAATCGAATTGGGTTCAGGCACAGGCACTCCAACAATGGTGAGGCTAGCACCGACAATCTCCCCGGGCCGAGACCATGAAGTTGAGTGTCTCCACGTGGTACCTGCGGGCAATGGTTGAAAGCTCGACTCAAAAGCATCGATCAG
>JAYTAU010000638.1:0-7162 GCA_043737375.1 Planctomycetia bacterium | reverse complement strand
CCTGCGGGGTCTCTTCGAGGATCAGACCCGTAACGGTCTTACCCGAATCGAGTAAAAACGAATACGTTTGAAACTTTTCGTTGATCTTGACCGACGGGTCCAGAATCTCTTTGAGAATATCGACGCTCGTCCACTTGGCTTCGAGCTTGGTCAGGTCGGGCCCGATCTCGTGGCCGACGCCATCCATCTTGTGACAGGCGGCGCAATTGGCGACCGTAAAAAGTTGTTTGCCGTTGCCATAGGATCGACCGTGCGATTGATCGGCTTGCGACTCGGCCAGCGCCGCGGCAAGGTCCTCGAATTTCCATTCGGTTCGCTCACGGCGGTCTTTCAGCAGTTCATCTTTGATTTCGAGCGGATTGGCAGCCAAGTACGAATCGGGGTTTTCGAGATAAGCATCGAGATCGTTGACGACATACAGCGCGCCGTACATCTTGCGCCAGTGACCGGGATACGTGCAGACATACGGATATATTCCCGGCTTGGTGGGCGCGTTGAAGCTGAGCTTTTCGGTCTCGCGCGGTTGCAATAATTTGCTCGAGAGCAACACTTTATTCGACTTCGGCACGAAGTGCCGCTTGGCAGCGTCGGGCTGTTGCGCCGTTTCCTCGGCGGTCGTGCCGATCTCTTGCAGAGCGCCGATCTGCGTGATGACAAAGTTGTGCGGCATCAGATCGGTGTTCTCGAAGACAAACTCGACCGGCTTGCCCGCGCGCACGACGATCACATCTTTATCGAACGCCATCCGCTCGAACAGCGTGCCGACGCGAATCACGCGCACGCCCAAGTCGTTCAGTTCGGCGCGAGCTTTTTTGGCGTCGTTCGCCGGCAACAGATTGCTCAGCGCGTGGGCAAATTCCATCGCGTCGAGCGACTCGGACGAAGTGCGTTCGGTCGCCGGGGTTTTACGAATATCGGCAATAATCGTCTCGAACAGCGGCTTCGCCTGATCTTTGATCCAATCGGTTCGAGGGATACGTTGCAACGCGCGAATGGCCGCGGCGCGATCGACGCCGTCGCGGACGAATTTGGCCAGCGATTGAAAAGTGCGGGCCTCTTGTCCGCGCACCTGCGTGAGTGCATTCATCGCCAGGCGTCGCAACTCGGCGGTCGGATCGGCGACACCCATTGTTAACATTACGCTGTAGCTTGGTGCGGGGTTTTTATCCTTGCGAAAGACTTCTTTGCGGCTGCTGTCGAGTACCTTGAGGGTGAAGTTGTCGAGCCGTTTGCCAAGTTCGCCGTCTTTGCGATTGAAGATCGCAATTCGTTCGATCGGAAACTCGTTGCCCAGATCAATTTCCCACCAAGGATTGGCGGTTTCCTGAGTGTGGGTTTGGCCTTCCGAAGCGAACTCGCCCATCTTGTTGCCGTCGATCGCGCGGCTGGCGATGCCACCCTGGTCGGTGTTGATTTGCGTGGCCTTGCCCTGTCGCGAGACGAGTTCGTTATTACTGAAGACCTCGACCTCGTTCAGTGTCAGAATGCCTTTCTTGGTGGGCAGTTCGATGCGCACAAATCGCCCCTTCGGCCCGCCTGCCTTGACCGTCGCCGATAAATGACTGGGCAGTCCGATGAGCAGCGGTTCGATTTTGGGATACAGGCCGGCTCGCACACTGGCGTCGGAAATCAGCGGCATGGCGCTGACCAAATCGCCCAGCGATTCGATCGATTTTCCGGCCAACGCCCAGGCAGGCTCGATCGACTTATCGACATTGATCAGTGCGACGTAACCAATTTGTCGAAACAAAGGTTGCTTGGCCGACGTGGCCATTTTTTCCAGCTCGGCTCGTGCTGCCGATAGCTCGCCTGCGTTACGGCTGGTCAACAATCGAACCAAATCGAACAACACGGCAGTCTCGACATCGTCTTGCTTGGCATCGAGCGATCCGATGGTGTCGATGATGACTTGCAGTTCGGACTTCTTGGTCAGCTTGGCAAGTCCCTGCACGGCCTCACGTCGCTGTTCATCGCGCAGGCCCGAGCGAACCAACATTTCGAGATAGACCGAACGATTGCGATCGCTTTTCAGCAGTTGTTCGGTGCTGACGTTGCGTAGCATGTACCGCGCACCGACATCGGTCGTAAAGGCCACGCTGCGTCCTTCGGCGAGCGCTTTCTTCCAGATCGGATCGAGCGTCTTCATGGTCTCGGCCCGTACGAATTCCACATACGGGTCGGCCGATTGTTCAGCAGCAATCACCGGAATTTCAACCGCTTCGGGCAAGTCGAAGAAGCTAGCCGCACGTACCGCCTCGACGCGGACGCGGGGGTGCGGATCAGCCGCCAAACGTTTCAAAAGATCGAGCGAGTTCGACACGCGATCGCGCCAATAACACAGCACGCGTGTCGCCGCCGCCCGCGCACGAAAATCGGCTGACGACAACATGCGCTCCAATAGCACGGTGTTGACTTCGTTATGACTTTGATAAAGCCACAGCGCTTCGAGCATGTGGTGTTCATACTGTGAGTCCGACTTGTCGAGCCCGGCGATCCAGCGCTCGACGGCCGGCAACACGTCTTTGGTTTTGCGGCCGGATAGTTCGATTCGCGTGCGATAGCGAACCCGATCTTCCGGCGATTTGAGCAAATCGAGCAGTTTTTCGAGCGGTTCGTCGGCAATTTTGGCGGGCTTGGAAAGCGGCCGGCCGTCGTACGTCACACGGTACACGCGACCATGATTGCGATTGCGATTGGGATCGCGCAAATTGTGTTGCATGTGGCCGATGATCGGGTTGTGCCAATCGGTGAAATAGATCGCGCCGTCGGGACCGACTTCGACATCGGCCGGGCGAAAGTTCGGATCGCTCGACGAGACGATCGGCTCGACCTCGGTCGCCGTCAGACTGCCCCCTTTGTCCGAAACTTTGTATTGCAAAATGCCCTGAAAACCAATCACATTCAGCACCAGCAGATTGCCTTGGTTCTCGTCAGGAAAATGCTTGCTCGAAAGCATCTCGGCTGCCGAACAGGGACGCGTACGCTGCGGATAGACCGTCGGCGGGCGACCATGTTTCTGCGGGAACACCATGCGGCCCGAGAACAGCGCCGTGTCATACGGCACCGCGCCGGTGCCGTCGATCATGATGCTATGGCCCCAGGGGTCGAATACGTGCCCATGCGGATTGGCAAATCCGAACGAGACCCAGGTATCGAGCTTTTGCGTACGCGGTTCATAGCGATAGGCGCCGGCGTTGGCATTGCGAACGGTCGGGCCCCAAGGTGTTTCGATTTGCGTATGATGGAACGTCCCTTCTTGAAAGTAGAGCGCGCCGCCCGGATCGAGTACGAAACTGTTGGCCGCGTGATGCGTGTCGGCCGAGTCGATGCCGTTGATCACGTGTTCGCGGTAGTCGGCCTTGTCGTCGCCGTCGGTGTCTTTCAGAAACAACACGTTGGGTTGATGCGCGATCAGCACTCCGCCGTTCCAAAATTCAAACCCGGTCGGGTTGTGCAGATCATTGGCAAACACGGTTCGCTTGTCGGCGCGGCCGTCGCCGTCGGTATCTTCGAGGATGATCAGCTTGTCATCCATCGGTTCTTTGGGCTGCCAGTGCGGATAGGTCCGCCAGGCCGCGACCCACAGTCGCCCCTTGGTGTCGAAGGCCATTTGCACCGGGTTGACCAGCTCGGGAAACATGGCCTCGGACGCGAACACGTTGACTTTCATGTTTTTGGCGACGGTCATCTTGCCGATCGCTTCGTCGGCGGGTAGGAACACGTGCTTGCCGCCGGGCAGCGGGCCGGGTTTGTTCGAAATGACTTCCAAGAACGCCGGCGTGTTGGCGTCGTCGAGTTGCAGATCGCCCCCTTGCGCAACGGCCCAAATCCGCTGGTCGCGATTGGCGGTCATCACGTCGAGGACTTCCATTTCTCGCTGCATGACGACACGATTGGTCTGACCGCCGACAAACTTCAGATCGGCACGGCCACCATAGATCGAAAAACCGTCGGTCGTACGATAGCGATTGAACCAGTGAAAATTCTTATCGAGCACGGCTTGGCGGAGTTTTTCGAGTTGCTTGGCGTCGCGTTTCGTCCCGGCTTGCTGTGCTGCATCCGCTTGGTCCGCAAACAGCGCTTGCTCAATCGCCTCGGCTACGAGCTTGTCGCCATGCTCATTCAAATGTACGCCGTTGATGGTCAGCGGTTTGTCGTTGTTGTCGTACAGCTTTTTAGTCGCCGTGAAGAGATCGACAAACGCGACCTTGTTCGCCGCGGCGACTTGGGCCATCGCCTCGGTATACAGCTTCAGTCGCGCGTTATTTTCTTTGCCGTCGGGAAGATTGCGATTAGCCAGGTCTTCGTGCGCGATGGGCGAGAACAGCACCAGACGCGCGGCGCTCTCGCCGTTGTATTTTTGGCTGAGGGTTTGCTTGACGAAGGCATCGAGATCTTGCTTGAACTTGTCCAGGCCCGCGGCGCCGGCGTACGACTCGTTGTAGCCGAACATGGCGAACACCACGTCGGTTTCGGTTCGGCGGAGCCATTCTTCAGGACTGCCGAAATTAGCCGACCGCAAACGAAGAGTGAGCTCGTCGCCCGAAAAGCCCAGGTTGCGAATCGCCAACTTATGTTTGGGCAAGCGCGCCTGCAGTACGGTTTCCAACCAACCGTGATGCTGCATGCGATCGGCCAATGTGTTGCCCAAGATGCTGATGCGATCGCCGGTTTTGAATTCGAAGTTGGCGGATGCCGCGGTATCGCTGGCTGCCGGCACACTGCTAGCGGACTTCGACCCCGGTAGGTCATCGGCGGCATTGACCGGCGTCGGAATTGCAATTTGCGACAACGTCAGCAATAGGCCGGTAATCAATGGCAGACAAAAGCTGGTGGTCAATCGTCGAAAAACTTTGGAATCGCTGTGCATGGATCGGAACCTATTTTCGGTGCGTGAAGTGTTCGGTGGTAACTGGAGCGTTAAACTAGCGAGCAGCGGTTCCCCCAACTGATGCATTTGAGATGCTGTTCGATCAAATGCTCAACATGAATCGGGATGACTTATTAACGGCCATTGGGCGGTGATCTATGACAGATGCAGCGATGCAAATGTTTTTTGGAAAGTCGGCGCTGACCTAAGGATGTAATGAATGCATAGGCCAGCGACCCCCCGGTAACTTGCTGGCAGCCGCGAGATTGATGGCAATGTTTCTCGCGGCAGGTAGGTGCGTTCAGTGTAAACGGACCAGCGGGCCGATGGTATAGTTTGCAACAATAAATTCGTTGGGGACGAGCGTCGGGAGAGCGAGAAGCGGGGCCCTTGTTTAGCCACGCTCGTCACGAGAGGGAAACACAGTCGTTCGACCTGGTGGAGCGCGCGGAAATCCGTTCCGCACCACCCTTCACTCCCTACCCGCCATCCTTCACCCTTCACCCGCCACTCGTGCCAGTGCTTGTCACGCGACCGCCATTGGGTTAGATTTGAGAGCTTCCGGAGGGTAAGCGAACTGGCCAGCGGTCTGACTCGAAATCAGATGCCCAGCAATGGGTTGTGGGTTCGAATCCCATGCCCTCCGCTCGTTGCAACCAACGTCCGCGTATAGATTTGCGCGGACGATTTTTTGCGTTGTAACGATTCTCGTAACGCTATTTTGGCCGGCACTGTAGCCAAAATGTAGCCATTCTCGGCATTACACGTTAAACGTTGGCGGACAACAACGAACGTCTATAGGCAAATTTCTGAAAAACGGCTGTTTTGAAACGTCTTCGAAAGTTAATGAACGAGGCGACCAACCACCTCCTGAAAATCCTTCTTTCCCTCTTGCGGCTTAAGACAGTTGCTGACCCCGCGACTGCGCTCGCGGACCGACCCCATTTTCCCCCCGCGCTCCTTGTAATTCTGCACATATGCACGGACTGACCCCGCGACTGCGCCGCGGGATAATGACACTAGGGAGCCACGCACCTTGTGATTTTGCACATATGCACGGACTGACCCCATTTTTGACCCGGACTGACCCTTGTTGCTTTGCGTGCGCACGCCGGTCGAAGTCTGAGAAGCTCGGCGTCGCGGCTGAAGAAAGCATCGGTGCGAAAAGCACGAGCAGGAGAAGCGAACTGAGGAATACGGGCATAGGTCTATGGGATCAAAGGGTTCTTGGTGGCCGCTGCTCGAAGAACTGTGCGGGGCCTCGCCCGCTTGGAGCGACAGCACAGTGACGGCTGCGAGACTGAAAATGATGATCCCGTGTTTCAGGTCCACCCGTTGCGACTATGCCATCTCCAGCCCGCGCATCGTGCCCTTCGACGTGGAGAACGTATCCGCCTCGATGCCTAGCCGCTGGAGCATGGAGACGTAGAGATTCGCCAGCGGATAGTTGTTCTTCGTGTCGAAGGCGAGATGCTGGCCGTGTTTGAAGCCGCCGCCCGCGAGCAGGACTGGCAGGTTGTTGTTGTCGTGCGAATTCGCGCTGCCCATTGGCGTGCCGTAGAGGACCATCGTGCGGTCGAGCAGCGTTTCGTTTTCCTCCTTCGTCCCGGCGAGCGCGGTGAGGAAATCGCCCAGCGCGGCGAACTGCGCCTCTTCCTTCGCGCGCAGGTCGGTGATGACATCGGGCCGGCCACCGTGGTGCGTGATGCCGTGAATCACCGTCGTGTCGATGAAGAGCGAGATGACGCGCGTGCTGTCCGTCTCCAGCGCGAGCTTCATCACGTCGAGCATCAGCCGCGTCTTCGCCACAAACTCACGCGCGTCGTCGATGTCGTCCGGCGCCTGCGCGGCGACGACGGGCTTAGGCTTGTGCTCCCATTCCTCCGAGCTGTGCAGCCGCCGCTCCAGCTCGCGCACGGAGGTAAAGTATTCGTCCATCCGCGCCTGGTCGCTTTTGGAAAGCGAGCGGTTCAGGCGCTTCGATTGGTCGCCAATGAAATCGAGCATCGACCGCCCCTGCCGCAGCGCCTCGACGTTCGCCGCGACCTCATCCGGCTTGCCCTGCGCGAAGAGCCGCTGAAATAATTTCTTCGGGCTGTGCTCGGACGGGATGGGCGCGCCGCTGCGCGTGTAGCTGAGCGTCGAGCCTTCGTTGCTCATCGCGAGCACGAGCGACGGATACCGCGTGCGATTGCCGATCTCTTCGGCGGCCAACTGGTCGAGCGACACCCAGTTTCTAAATCCGCCGCGCTCCGGGTGCGGCGTGCCCGTGATGAAACATTTCTCCGCCGC
>JAYTAU010000637.1:0-2893 GCA_043737375.1 Planctomycetia bacterium | reverse complement strand
CTTTTGCCAGCGGGTGGTTTGCTCGCGGACTTTCTTTTCGATCTCGACTTCGTCAGTCACCAGCAATACGGCTTCGGCACCGTGTTGATAAGCATTCGAGATTTTCTTGACGATCGGAGCATGGCGCGGGTCCTGGCCGGCTTGAAACGGCCCGTGCGGATTTCCTTGCTGGGGCGTGTGCCGCAGCATGATGACGGCCTTGCCCTTAACGTCGATCTTCGCGTAGTCGTCGTACGCAGGATCGTTCGAGCTGATTCCATAGCCGACAAAAGCCAGCGGCAAGTCGAACTTGCCGGAGCCGCCGACGGCCAGCGGAGTAAAATCCGCGGAGAGCTTGAGATTGCGCGGGGGCGCGACCGACGATTTGACTAATTCTTTGTCGAACGACTTAGGATTATCTGGCGCGTTTGTTTCACCCGCTTGCGATTTAGCCTTTGCGTCATCATCGACGGCCGAATCTGCGAGAACAAATTCGAGCCGGTTCTGCTCCTTCGGCCCAAGTTTCGAGCTAATCGTGACTTTGAACGTTTGAAAAGGAGAGCCGTCGTAGAGATCGGTCTTCAGACCCAGTTCGCGGAATTGTGTCGCCAGATAATCGGCAGCGACGTGAATTCCCTTGGTGCTCAGGCCGCGACCTTCGAGTTCATCGGATGCCAAATAGCGAACCGCGTCGTCGAGACGCTTTTCGGTCTGCTTATCGACCTCTGTACGTTCGCGGATGTCAACCGCGTCGCGCGCCACGGTCTTTCCGATATTGGTAACGATCGTTCCGCAAATTGCCAGCAGCGTGAGAGCGTTATGAAAAGCGTTGCGATAAGAATTTGGAATCACGAAGACCTCGTTAAATGAGAACGGTTTGATTAACTAGCGAGCTGCCAAATCGGACTTGGCGAAGGCGGGTGGTTGGGCAGGCTGGGATATTCGTCGCCACGCAGTCGAAAGCTTATTCGATTGTGGGCTACCGAAAGGGCGGGGTCAACCTACGTAGCCGCGTCTCTCCGAGACGCGGAGGTAGTGCGATTGCCCTTAGAATGCCACCTGGTCTGACTACCCGGATGTATTTTACGTAGACCATTGTCGGTCTCGGAGAGACCGACCTACAAAGTCGGTTTGTAAATTATTCCTTTTGACAACGATTACGTCGCCGGGTATCTTTCCGCCTCGCAGGTGCGAATGGATTCGCGCCGCTGCTTTCGCTCGTTGGTCCCGAACATGGAGCCAACGTGGCTGCGCGCAGGGAGATGATCTGTTGATCCCACGTTCGAGCGTTTTAATCGTCGATCGATCGGACGAAGTCCGCACCGTGTTGCGGACCGCACTCGAACGACGCGGTCTGCAAATTTTCGATGCCGCGCGTGCCGACACCGGTTTGGCATTGGCTCGTGAGCATCACCCGGATTTGATTGTGCTTGATCTGGAAGTGCAGCCGGCGGGCAGCGAAGCGTCTACCTACGATTTCGCAGCAACCGGCGACGGGCAGGAAGCCACGATCGTAATGCTGGGCAGCATTCGTCGCTCCGATCCGCCTAATCGGCAAACTCACATCATGCCGCAGGCCACCGAACACTTTGTGGCCAAACCCTACCACTACAAGCCGCTAATCTCTAAAATCGAGCAGTTGCTGGCTGCTCGTCATGAACACGCGGCTTAGAAAATGTTTGCAGATTCTGTAGGGAATGCCCTCCGCGGCATTCCGATGTATGCTCGATCCGGAACGTCCCCGGCAGCGAGACGCCTACAGAGGTTGATTGAAAGTGCAAACAGATTTCTAAGTCGATCGAGCGATCGCTAGCGCTGAATTTTTCTCACGCATTGTGAACTTCCGATTCGGCGGTTCGCGTGGGCAATGGAAACAGCGTCGGAGAAGCGCAAGCGTGTCGTCGCTATTTGTCATTCAAGGCCGTGATCAAGGGAACCGCTTCGAGCTGGAAGCCGGTGCCGGACCGGTCACTCTCGGTCGCGAAAGTTCGTGTACGATTCAACTGCACGATACCGAAGTTTCGCGCTTACATGCCGAAGTGCGTCGCTCGGGACGCACCGTGTTGCTGACCGATCTGAACAGTTCCAACGGCACGTTCGTCAACAATCATCGCGTCGAGCGGCACGAGTTGGCCAGCGGCGATCAGGTGCAAATCGGCCGCACGGTGATGCTCTATACGGGCGTCGGGGATTCTTCGCTGCGAAATATCGACGAGCGAATTCACATCGTCGGCGGCACTCAGTCTTCGGATTCGCGGATCGTGCGCACGATGCGCCAAGAAGAAGGGAGCCAGATCTTCTCGCCCGAGGTCGATCAAACGCAAAGCAATTGGCTGGCCCGCGCGCGCAGCAACCTGCAGGTCATGTATCGAACGGCGCTGGCGGTCAGTCATACGCTGGACATCGATCAATTGTTGGGACGCATCATGCAGTTGATTTTCGAATGGGTCGAAGCGGATCGCGGTTGCATCATGCTGGTCGACCCCGAAACGAAGGAACTTCGCCCACGCGTGCGGCGCGATCGTAAGGAAGAAGGAGATAGCGTTAGTTTGCATGGCGGCAAATCACAAGGCGACGCTGCCGGTCGCGGCGCAAATACTGCCACCCATAGCGGCGGGACAGGCAGCGGAGTGCCCGGTAGCGGCGGTAACGCCGAACGGATTACGATCAGCCGCACAATTCTCGATTATGTGATGGAACACAAGGAAGGGGTTTTGACTAGCGATGCGCGCGACGACCAGCGCTGGGACCCGGCGCAGAGTATTGTGCGTCAAGGCGTTCGCGAAGCGATTTGCGTACCCATGCAAGGGAGGTACGACATTGTCGGCGTGATTTATATCGATACGCTGACCACGGCCGCACGTTTGGCCAAGCGCGGCGGTAATAAATTTAGCGATGAACATCTCAAGCTGAT
>JAYTAU010000636.1:0-2897 GCA_043737375.1 Planctomycetia bacterium | reverse complement strand
CAGTCCGACAAATCGTCGCCAGAGCAATTGTCCCGTCGTCGCATCGACGACGTACATCACGCCATCGACCACGATCGGGACGGCTGAGATTTGTCGGTTATCGGCAACTGCGACCGACTTGGCGTGCTGAATCGCAAACGCAACACTTGCGTTGACAGGAGAAAATGCTTCCTGTCGCAAGAATTCTTGCTGACTGGGAGCGACCTGCATTCGAGCATGTTCGGCCTGAGTGATCTGCTCGCCCAACATTCGCCAAGCATTCTTGTTTTGCAGTTCCGGATACTCAGCGCCTAAATCGCGACGGGCATTCCAAGCGTTCGCAAAACCTTGGGTCTTCAACAGTACTGCCAACTGATCCTTAGTCGCAATCAATGCTTGGTCGCGGGCCAGATCGCGCTGGACGATCGCCAGCACATCGTTGGCCGATTGCACAAGGCTCCAAGGTCGCAACTGCGGCGGCACCAACCGATCGTCCTCGGCCAATTTCAGTGCCTGATCCGCGCGCTGAATTTTTTCGGCTAGAGCATCGGTCCCGGCGGCCGACTTTGCTTGCTGCGTCAGTTCATGGGCGATCGTTGGTAATGCCTTGGCCAAAAAAGGGTGAATCTTAGGAAGCTCGGGCAGGTTGACCAAGGGTTTGAGAATCGAGTCGGTTATCTCGTATGCTTGCGGCCAATTCGGCGTGCCGCGCATGACCTGCCGTATTTGTGCCGCGCCAAGATACGCGCGTGCCAAACCGTGCTGGGCATGACTTGGAAATGATTTGACGAACACCCCGAGTTTTTCGCTTGCTTCGGCATCATTACCTTGCTCGTACAATTGCGATGCGGCCGCCCATTCGACATCGCCATTGCTGCGGGTCAACCACCAAGTCAGCACACCCAAGGTCAAGACAACAACGCCGGCAGCTATGCTGAGCCAAATAGCCCGAGATGATTGGTTGGCTCGCGCGGTTTGCACGCGAATCGTAGGCGAGCCGGCCGGCGTGTCGCCACCTAGATCTGCGCTGCTCCCCATATCAAGATCGGTGAGCAAGCTGCCGAACGATGTCGACGGCGAACCGAATAGATCATCGTCGGGGTTTTGATCCAGAAGGCTTGGTTCGAGTTCCGCGGCGGCAGTGCTAAGTGTCGAACTATGCGTAGGGGGCACCTGAACCGATCCGGCCATCCGAGGCTTCGCGCCCGCCGGCATCGCTGCTGTCGGCACGACGACCGGTGTTCGAGACGGCTGATTGCCTGCTTGGATGTTAGCGATTGCCGGCGGCGCATTTGCGACAACGGGCAAAACAAGCGCGCCATTCGCCGCGACGACCGCAACAGGGGTTTTTGTTGGTGTTAAACTGCCGGCCGAAGGATTGGATCCGTTTGGTGCCGTTTGCCCCAATAATTGTTGGGCCTGGAGAGGTGTCAGGTAATGTTTATCGACCAAGATTCGCGCTAATGACTGACTGCCAACCGGCGTGGTTGCAGTTGCGACTTGCGACCGCAGACTGTCAACGACGTTGATTGGAGCGAATCTCGACTGCTCTAGTCGCTCTAAGAATTCTGCGGCGGATGGGGTTGATAGTGGCATAATCCTATAGATCGTAACCCAAACCACGACCGCTGTGGCAAGTGCAGGTTACTTCACTGTTCGCTAACGCCTTTCGACCGGCACGGCGGGCTTGGTAACGTCGTTGACAACCGGTTTGGGCTTTGCCGCGTCAGTCGGCTCACTCTCAACGGTTTTGGCAGCAGGCCGAGTCAACGGTTGCTTTCCAGCCGGCCGCGACTCGCCTCCGGCAGAGGGTCGTTTGATATCGCCGTCAAAGTATTGCTGTTCGCCAATCAGAAACGAAAATCCATTGGCGGCCGGTCGAACCGTAAATACCGTGCGGCGAATTTCTCGCATCGATCGCGGCTCGCAGAATTGCTGCTCCAGTCGAGCCAACTCTGCTTCCACCGCCGGAGGATAAAAATGTGCCAGGATTTTTCCCTGCAACTTCACGCCGATCCGGGTCAACAGCTTGATGTCGACTTCTCGCAATGTCCCGTCGCGCCAGGTCATATAGAGCCGTTTTTCATCGGTAGCGGGGCCGACCCTGCGAATCGGCTCGGCGGCTGACAGCTTCGACAAATAGCCGATTTGCGAACTGCCCCCCAAAATTCCAAGCTCGATGCCGAAATCGTCGAGTTGCCTGGCATAGGTTTCGGCGGAACCGCCTGCCGGAAATCTTACTTCCCAACGTGCGGCGCGATCTGGATCGAGGACCGGCCGAGCCTCCTCCTCGTCTAATAATAGCGTAGCGCGTCGAACGGCCGACAACGTCGGTTCCAACGGAGTCTCGACATGCGGCCCTGTGTAGGAACGCAGGCCGGGTAATTCGGGGAAGGTTCCTGCTTCGTTGTCGACGCGAGCAGCGACGGTGGGGATTTTCGGCGCTTCGCCGCGAGACATCCACCAACCCGCCAGACCAAGCAACGAAACCAAGGTTACGGCAGCGAGGCCATATTTTAAGCGGTTACGGCTGGACGAGTTCGCACGAGACGGAACGCCAGCCAAGCCAGCCGTTGACACAAGCGGTGCAGGCGTGCCAAGCGGGTCCGTCAAGCCAACACTCCTTGAAATGAACTCGGAACAAAATGCGATGTCGATCAGTCATCGACCACAGCGTTGGGGTAGATCGACGCGTACCATTGCTTCCAGAAATCGACAGCGACTTCGCGTGACTTGCGATCGCCAGGATTGACAGCAGGGGACTTGGTTCGACGACTGAGCAGTTCGAGAGTCTCGCTTGCTTCATGAACCACGAGAATATCGGCATCCGCAAGCGCGGCGATCATCCGCGGAACATGTTCGAACAACCGCGCGCGGCCAAGTATTCGGATGGCGGCGGCGCGAGTTTCCGTGGTCCC
>JAYTAU010000635.1:0-2900 GCA_043737375.1 Planctomycetia bacterium | reverse complement strand
TTGATCGAACGTGCCAGTCGTATTGAAACGGCAAAAACTGACCCCACGAGCGAAGCTGATAAAGTTAGCACGGGCAACACCAAATCTGCCCAGCAACTCCTCGATCGCTATACGCTGTATTTCATCCCGCGCCCTAATCCCGACGGCAGCGAGGCATTTTTCGAAAAGCCGCGACGCGAAGGCGCGGGCAATGCCCGCAAGACCGACGACGATCGCGATGGCGAAATGGGGGAAGACCCGGCTGACGATCTCAACGGCGATGGTTTGATCACCATGATGCGAGTGGCCGATCCCGCCGGCAAATACTTGCCGCACCCGGCCGATCCACGAATCATGATCGAAGCCGATCCCAAGAAAAATGAGCGCGGGCAGTACTCGCTGTATGTCGAAGGCCGCGATGACGACGGCGACGAACAGTTCAACGAGGACGGCTCGACCGGAGTTTCCTTCAATCGCAACTTCACGTTTCGCTATCCGTTCTTTCAGATCAACGCCGGGCCGAATCAGGTATCGGAGCCTGAGAGCCGAGCAGTCGCGGACTTCGCATTTGATCATCCGAACATCGCGGCGGTGTTTTGCTTCTCGCCCGAGGACAATTTGTTTCACCCCTGGAAACCTGGTAACGAACCCGGCAAAATAAAAACTTCGATTCAATCGAGCGATGCAGCACTAATTGAGCCGATCGCCGAGAAGTATCGCAAGCTGCACGGCGGCTCCAATGCCCCGGCGTCACCCAAGGGGGAAGGCAGCTTCAGCGAGTGGGCCTACTTTCATTATGGACGTTGGTCGTTTGCCGCGCGTGGCTGCTGGGTGCCTTTAGTAAACGTTGAGAAAGCAAACACTGAAACGAAAGCCGCGAAATCGGACGACGGCAAAAAAGACGACGAAAAGCAAGATGAGGAAAAGAAAGAGGAAGTCGACCGCAAAAAGGAAGATGGCAAAAAGGACGACGCTAGTAAAACCACCGCGGTCTCAAAGTCCGACAAGCGCGCCGCCGACCAACTCAACGCGCTGGCGTGGTTCGAGCGTGAAAAGATCGACGGCTTTGTCGCTTGGCAAGCAGTGCAACATCCGGACTTCAATGGCAAGCGCGTCGACGTCGGCGGATTTCGACCATTCATGTTGCATAATCCGCCGGCCAAAATGCTCGATGCACTGGCCGACAAACACGCGGATTTTGTTCTCGAACTCGCTGACAAGTTGCCGCAGCTAAAGTTTGACGAAGTCAATGTCGAGGCGCTCGGCGGCGGCGTTTACCGGATTATTTGCACGGTGTTGAATACCGGCTATCTACCGACAATGTCCGAGATGGGCAAAACGAATACTGCGGCCTTCCCGTTGCAGGTCACGATCGAATTGCCCGAACAAACGACGTTTGTGCAAGGTACGCCGCGTCGCGAACTGTCGCGACTGGCCGGCTTGGGAGGAAAAGCCGAAGTGGTTTGGTTGGTTCGCATAGCCGATGGCAAACCGGCAACGGGCAGGGTCGTCGTCTCGGCACCCGCTGTCGGCCGAGTGGAAGCTGTCGTTGAGTTGAAATAAGTCAAGTCCGGAATGATTAGCCGCAAATGAACGCGAATGACTTGTTTACAATTAGGTTCAATCGCGGCTATCTCTGTAAATCGCACCTTAATAGTGGTTGAATCGATGTCGTTTTAGCTCTAAGAAGTTCACTCATGCAATCACATTCGAATACAGATCAATTCGGCGATATTCTACGGCTCATGGCTCTCCGCGCCTCCGCGTCTCCGTGGTCAAAAATCATTGTCGTGCTCTTGCTGCTCGCGGGGATGTTTAGCGACTCGTCATTATTCGCCGCCGAGCCGAAAATTTATCAACCCCAAGGCGCGCCGGCCGATCCTAAGGTCGAAGCCCGCTGGAATCGCTACCACGATTACGCACAGGCGACCGAGCTATTGAAAAAACTCGCCGCCGCGCATCCCGATCGTGCCAAGCTGGTCAGCCTGGGCAAGTCGTACGATAATCGCGAAATGTGGCTGATGACGATCACCAACAACAAGCTTGGCAACGAAGTTGAGAAGCCGGCTTTTTGGATCGACGGCGGAATTCACGCCAACGAGGTTCAAGCCGTCGAGATTGTTCTGTACACGGCCTGGTACTTGTTGGAGTCTTACGGCCGCAACGACTTTGTTACCGGCCTGCTCGACGATCGCGTGTTCTACCTGATGCCGATGATGAGCCCCGACTCGCGCGACGCGCATATGCAGCGGGCCAATACCACGCACTCGCCGCGCACCGGCCAGCGCCCGGTCGATGACGACAAAGACGGCCGAGTCGATGAAGACGGCCCCGACGATTTGGACGGCGACGGCAGCATCACGCAGATGCGAATCCGCGATCCCAACGGGCGTATGAAACCGCACCCCGATTATCCCGATCTGTTGATCCCGGCCAAGGCCGACGAGCGAGGTAGTTTCACCATCTTGGGGCAAGAAGGTTTTGACAATGATCGCGACGGTCGCGTCAACGAAGACGGCGACGGCTCGTACGATCCCAACCGAGATTGGCCCTGGAATTGGCAGCCGGGCTACGTTCAAAACGGCGCGTATCGTTATCCGTTTTCGATCGCAGAAAATCGCTTGGCGGCCGAATTCGTGATGCAACATCCAAATATCGCCGGTGCTCAGTCATATCACAACGCGGGCGGCATGATATTGCGAGGGCCCGGTGCCAAGGACGACAAATTCGATGCCGCCGATCTGGCTGTTTACGACACGATCGGCAAGCGCGGCGAGGTGTTGCTGCCCGGCTACAAGTACATGAACATTGCCGAAGAGCTGTACGAAGTCTACGGCGGCGAAGTCGATTGGTTCCACGCAATGAACGGAGTTTACACATTCACCAACGAACTATTCACGCCGTTCAACTTTTTTCGCAAA
>JAYTAU010000634.1:0-2900 GCA_043737375.1 Planctomycetia bacterium | reverse complement strand
TTAATTTGCAATCACGTCGCGAACGAACTCGACGCGCGGTTGTCCGCCCCCTTTGACCTGCGCGCCTTTCAGAAACTCGTTGACGTAACGCAATTTTTCCTTCGGACGATCGGGATCGCGAAAGTTATCTCCCTTCTGCAGAATCGGTCGCGTCTCGGGAATTCCGCCGAACGCCTTGGTGCCTGCCGCCTGGCAGGGAAACCAATGTCCTTTGCCTTTGCCATCGACTAAATGAAACTCGGGATAACAATGGCCATGCACCCAAACCGCGCGCGCCGGCACGTTGTTGTTGCGACATAATGCGATGAACAACGACGTTAACTCTTCGCAATCGCCGGTGCCGTCGTTGAGAGCTTTCAGCGCGCCCTTCAGTTCGCCATTTTTGTATTCCACCTTCTCGCGGGTCAGGTCGTAAATCGCTTCGACCTTTTCCCAACCCTCTTTGCCAGCGCCGGCCTGACGAGCCAGGTCGCGAATTTTGGGATGCGACGTTTCGATATATGGGCTGATGCCCACGAAAAGTTGCAAATCGCGATCGACCTTTTCGGGAATTTTGAAGACGCTGGTATCCTCGGGCGGCAACAGCGAACTGCGTGTGACTTCGAACGTGACCATGGCCGAGGCTTGTTCGCCGCTCTTGAGCTGCGGAATGTCGACCACCATCTGCTTGACGCCTCCCATCAACGTGTTGTACGAGATCTTGCGCACGTTCGGAGTCGTCTTCTCCTCAACGATGCGGACCTGTTGTTCGGGCCAATCGGTCGGGACAGGCGTGGTGCCGTGGATGCCTTTGCAGGGGCCGCCCATGGCGGTCACCTTAATGCCGATCTTCAATTTTTGCGTGACGGTTTTGTCGGTTCGTACCCCGCCCGATTTGGCCTCGTTCTCGAATTGACCTGGAGCGGGGCGAGTGACAGAGAACACGCAAAGCGTCAGCAACGCAACGGACAACGATTTTCGCACGAGATAACTCCTGATGACGTTGAGCTTCCGTGCGGCAGTTGATTTCGACGACGCATTTAGCCCCCGGTGACAACAAGCGGGGGCATGCGATGTTGCAGTCCGACAAATCGCGTCTATCTATCTTAATTGAGCAGGCAATAGACGTAAGCGGTAAATCCGGCGTAATCGGACGAGAATGAGTGCATGGAACCACGTCGAGGTGCAACAGAAATGCTCATGTAAAGCCGCGACCATTGGTCGCGAAACACGCCGCTATTCGCTTCGAGCGTTACCAATGGGTGCGGCTTTACGAAGAGTAATTTTTTTGGTTTCGGGTCCACTGAGCTGTATTATGCTGTCGCAAAACACAGGCACCCGCGTTGAATCGCGTTGGTCCGCGAAGAATCAGCTAACAACTTCGTCAATCGCGTCGGCCAGAATGCTTACCATCCGGTCGATCTCGATTTCGTCGGTAATATACGGTGGAGCAAATTGATAAATATCTCCGCGGACACGCGAGAACATGCCCCGCTGCAGAGCGGCGAGTTGCAAGCGTCGCCCGATCTGATGTTCGGGGGCGAACGGCTGCTGAGTTTGCTTGTCGGCCACCAGCTCGACCGCCGCCAATAGCCCTTGTCCGCGTACTTGGCCGACGTGCGGATGCGATGCGAGCGATCGTAGTCCCGCGAGTAACCTTGCACCTATCTCGGCGGCGAGTGGCAACAACTTCTCGCGCTCTAAAATTTCTAGATTCGCCAATGCCACTGCGCAACCAACCGGGTGGGCTGAGTTCGTACTGCCGTGCGCCCACAGCGTGGAGTCGCGACCGGCGTCGATGGCCGCGGCGATCGTATCGCTGACCCCCATTCCGCCGAGTGGGAAATAACCGCTGGTGATGCCTTTGGCAAACGTCACAATGTCGGGCTCGATGCCGTATCGCGACAGCGCAAACAAAGGCCCTGTGCGTCCGAAAGCGGTGACGACTTCGTCGGCGATCAGCAACACATTGTTCGCGCTGCAAATCGCACGAACTTGAGGCCAGTAATCCGGCGGCGGCACAATGGTCCCTCCGGCGGCTTGCACCGGCTCGGCGATGAACGCGGCGATGTTGTCCGCCCCATCGCGATCGATGGCCGCTTGCAGCAAAAGCGCGGGATTGATTTGCGATGAAGGTGATAGTCGATACGGATCAGGACCATCGATATGTACGAACTCGGGCACGCGCGGTTCGAACATCGGCCAGTACGATGGCAATCCGGTCGCTGCCATACAGGCGGCCGTCATGCCATGATAACTCTGCGACAGCGCAATGATTTTTGTCTTGCTCGGCCGGCCGGCCGCTTTCCAAAAGTACCGCGCGGTTTTGAAAGCCGCCTCGTTGGCCTCGCTGCCGGTCGCGGTAAAGAAGAATTTGTTGATCGTCGGATAGCACAATCCGGCTAAGCGCTCGGCCAGCGCGATCGCCGGCCGATGGGTACTGCCGGCAAACAACGAGACGAACGCCAAGCGACGCATCTGCTCGGCCGCCGCGCTTGCTAGCTGCTCGTTTCCATGTCCGACTAGCACGTTCCAGAGTCCGCCGAGCGCGTCGAGACATTCGCGGCCCTCGGCATCAATCAGCATGGCGCCGTAGCCGCTGACCCAGACGCGAGACTGGTTTGTCAGTTCGACATTATGCATCGAATGCAGTAGATGGGCCCGGTCGCGCTGGAGGTCGGTTCGAGAGACATTCATTATTTACAACAATACATGAGAACGTTCACATCCAATCAGCAAACAGCGATAGCATTAAATCGTCAAGGATCATAGGAAGATATTGCGTAAAGGCGCGAAGGACGCAAAGGTACGGAATAGGAGCAGAGTGAGGGTGATTCAAAAAAGACCAGCCGTGGACCAATTTACCCGATCAATTGCATAAGTACTGACTTTCTTCGCGTCCTTTGCGCCTTTGCGTGAAA
>JAYTAU010000633.1:0-2902 GCA_043737375.1 Planctomycetia bacterium | reverse complement strand
CTTATTAATGTGAATTGCCACAAGCAATTCGCACACTCGACCATCGAAAGCAGATAAGTGCCCGATGTCCAACACGTTTCGGCGACCGAAGCCGCCATCAATACCGGATGCAACCAAAGCATTTTTTCAGCCTCCGTACCTAGGCGTTCCCAGAACCTTCGATGCTAGCGATTACTTGAATTTCAAGCCTGCAACATTGAGGACCGGACTTAGCACATGCCATGCCACTGGAGCCGTTCAACAGCAGCCGCCATTTAGCGCTCTCAGGCGTGGTCCGCCTCAAGCCACGCTGAGAGCTTGCCGTCCAGTAAGACGATCGATACCCAAAACTATTGTTGCGCATCGACATTGATCTCGCTCAATGCCAAGTTGTTGAGCTTTTCATCGGCGGCTTTTTCTTCGTCGAGAGTTTGTTGAAGCAACTCAGCGGCGCTGGTCAACCCCAACATTTCGGCATAGGTTCGGGCACAGCCGTAGCCGGCCATTTCGTAATGTTCCACGCGTTGAGCCGAGCCGATCAAAGCCGCATCCTTGACGGCGTCTTCGCCTTCTTCGTCAATCAGTTCTTGGGCTTCTTCAACCAGACCGGCCATCGCTTTGCATTGCGGTCCGCGCGGCGATTTGCCCATTTCCTCAAAGATTTGTTCGAGTCGCTCGACTTGCACCTTGGTCTCTTCCAAGTGCGATTCAATGGCTTCGCGCAGCTTTTCGGAGGCCGCGGCCTTGGCCATTTTGGGCAGTGCCTTGAGCAATTGCTTCTCGGCACTGAGCAAGTCTCGGATCTCATGCAGGAATAGATTCTCCAGGGAATCGAGTTTCATCGGTTTGCTCCTCGCTAGGTGGAATCGACATCGGAAAAAGTAACTGCTCGCGTCGCAATGCAAGCATCGTGCCTGAACGTAACGGAAGTGTTTTCCACATAGCTCAGTTCGTTGATTTCGCGCGGCGATCTCGTCTTTTTCAATTTATTTTTCGAACTCGAGGCACTGGTCGAGAACTATCGCAGCGCTAGAACAGACATATGGCGTTTTTTGGAAAAGGCAAGCGAACCGTATCGATTATGCCTTCATCGCAGCATCGCATTGAGACCAAGCGACTATCCGTTAGAACGGAATTTACAAGCGTTTCCTAATGACCATTTTTTGGAGATTGATGATGGCGAGTACCATGCAAGCAGAAGCCCTTCGACATAGCCAACATGCCGAGGGAACCGTCGCTCGATCCATCGAGCAACAAACAGCCAAAGTGCCCAGCGATGCATTTCTTTGGGCCGCACTCGGTTCGATCGGTCTATCGGCCGGCTTGCAGATTATGGGCAAGCAACAGATGTCAAATTTCGTCGGCCATTGGGCACCGACATTTTTGATTTTGGGCTTGTACAACAAGCTGGTGAAAGTCGCCGGTTCAGACGGCGAAAATCTGCAAGATCGCTAACGGACGAATTGCCTGCCGAATAGCTCGTAGATGGAATGTGCTTCGGTGTGAAGCGGAAAGACAACGCGTCGGTTTAATTTTTGTTATTCCGACCGTTGTCTTCTTTGTTGAGATGCGTTCGCAGGTAACGCGCACGTTCGATATTGCGGTCGGCCGTGTCGAGTTCCATGCCGCGCAGTTTTTGTAAATGCGCCGGCTGCGTACGAATGAACAATTCATTCAAGTCGAGGATTTTGATATCTTCGATGAGCCCCAAATTCACGCCCATGCGTACGCGCGACAACAAGTGCATGGTTTCTTCTGAGCTGATCGTTTGCGCTGTGCGCAAAATGCCGTACGCGCGACTGACCTGGTCGTGCAAACTTTGTTGACTCTCTCGCACCAGAAACTCACGGGCGCGGCGTTCATAATCAATCAGCACCGGCACGATGTCGCTGACTTGCTGCACGAGCTCCAGCTCGCTGCGGCCCAACGTGATTTGATTGGAGATCTGGTAGAAATCACCCATCGCCTGCGACCCTTCGCCGTACAAACCGCGCACGGCCAAGCTGATTTTTTGTAAGCTGCGAAACACTTTCTCGATTTGGCGCGTGATGGCCAATGCCGGCAGATGCAGCATCACGCTAACCCGCACGCCGGTGCCGACGTTGGTCGGGCAGGCGGTCAAGTAACCCAATCGCGGGTGAAACGCATACGTGACTTGCTCGGCCAGCAGGTCATCGACCTGATTGATCTGTTCCCAAGCCCCTTTCAGGTCGAGGCCGCTGTGCATGCATTGAATACGCAGATGATCTTCTTCATTGATCATCAGACTGACCTGTTCGCGAATATCGATCGCCACGCCGCGGGCACCCTGGCTTTCGGCATGTTCGCGGCTGATCAATTGGCGCTCGACCAAGAACTGCCGATCGACGCCATCCAGTTCGTTGACGTTGAAGTACAACATCGCATCCGTGGCCTGAATGCGCAGAATCTTTTCTCGCAACTGCCGTTCGATCTCATTGCGATCTTGTTCGCTGGCGCGACTGATGAACGGAAATTCGGCCAGATTGCGAGCCAGTCGAATGCGACTGCTCATGACAATATCGGACTCAGGTCCGCTGCCGCGAAGCCATTCGCCAATCGTCGATGTCAGGTCATTCAGGTCCACGGTTACCAATCTATGTTATTGAAACTTTGGGCGATCGTTTGTTCGCACCGCATTGATCGAGCAAAGAGCGATCATCCTAACCCGACTTGTAAGCGAGGCACGATTGCAACGTGCGGGATTTCATCGCTTACGCTTCGGGTTAGGTTAAATATTAATTTGGAACTGGATGATCCAACGCCCAGATCTTCTTGCCGAAAATTAGCTTAGGCCGTGGACCCGCCGGCTTCTTCGATGCGGCGAATTTCATCGCGAATGTGGCTGGCCTTTTCGTATTCTTCGCTCTTAACCGCCTCTTTCATTTCGCGGCGCATTTTAATG
>JAYTAU010000632.1:0-2905 GCA_043737375.1 Planctomycetia bacterium | reverse complement strand
AAAATCCGCGGCAACAAATGCTCCGAGATTCCGACCCCCGTGTCGCGCACCGAGAGTACAAGTTCATCGCGCAGGCATTCGGAAGACAGCCAGATTTGTCCGCCAGGATCGGTGTACTTGGCGGCATTGTTGAGAAGATTGGCGAGGATTTGTTCCAATCGAGCAGGATCGGCGGTGAGCTGAACCGGCTCTTCGCTCAAGCTGACATGTAGCTCGTGCTGCCGCGCGGCGATGATCGGCTCGGACGTGGCGACGGCCCGCGCAACGGCGCTTTTCAAATCGACCACTTCTTTGCGAAGTTCGATTTTACCACGCGTAATCCGCGAGACATCGAGCAAATCGTCGACCAGCCGCGCCATGAGTTGTACTTGCCGGCCCAGGATATCCTGCGCACGGCCAAAGGCGACAGGGTCGTTGTTGGCAACGGCCACATACTCCAAAGCGTTGGCGATCGCGGCCAAGGGATTTCGCAATTCGTGGCCGAGCATGGCCAGAAACTCATCCTTGCGGCGGTCGCCGGCCTGAATCTCGCGATAAAGCCTGGCATTGTCGATCGCAATTGAAGCTCGTCCGGCCAATTCGTCGGCCAAATGCAAAATCTCGGCCGTGTAGCGGCGCGTGGATAATCCCAACGCCAGCGTGATGGCTCCTAGTCGAGAGCCGCGGGCTTGCAGCGGCAAGACCATGACGGCATTCGGATTAAATTTTTGCGGCTGCGGCGAATTTCCAGTTGGCGGCGATTTCCCAGTCAATACGGCTAGCTCCGCCGTCGTCGTCGTGGACGAACTAAGCGGCAAGGCAATATCGATCGTCGCGGAACCGTCGACCGGTGTCAAGACTTCGGATGTGCCGGTGTTGAGTACCAAGTCGATAGTGGCAACGATACCGGCTGGAAAATCTTGGTACGACGCCATGGATTGTTGACGCTGGCCCGTGGCGGGATCGACCCAGGTTAGTTGGGTTTGCCACTGGCCGCGTTGATCGTCGAAGACGGTCAAGGCACACCAATCGCCCAACGTCGGCACCGCCAATCGCAACATGCTGGTTTGCGTGGCGGCGAAGTCGAGCGAGCGGGCCAACAACGTACTGGCGTCGGCCAGAAACGCCGCACGCAGCGCCGCTTCTTCGGCATTGGCGCGCTCGGCCTGAGCGATGACCAGCGCCGCGCGTTCTTCGGCCTGACGTTTAACCTGCTGAGTCTTGCGAAACAGATCGACGAAGACGGCGACTTTGGCTCGTAAAATCGCCGGTACGACCGGAGTCAGAATGTAGTCGACCGCCCCGAGCGAATATCCTTGAAAGGCATGGGCATCGTCGCCGAATGCGGTGACGAAAATGATCGGTGTATGTTCGGTCTTCTTTCGCTCGCGAATCAAGGCCGCGGTTTCGAAGCCATCCATGTCGGGCATGTTCACATCGAGCAAGATCACGGCAAACTCATCCTGCAACAAGCTGCGCAGCGCCTCGCGGCCCGAACTAACCGAGACGATATGCTCGTTCAGCTCGTCCAGCACTGCGCGCATGGTCAACAGTTTATCCGGTGCGTCATCGACGACCAGTATGTTGACCTTATCATCCAGGCTCATGTTGCGATCCTAAGAAACGCGCGGTAAACGATGCTAACTTCAACTAAGGAATCGAACAGGAGGTAACAGAGTGTACTACAAATAGAATCGAGCATTTACGATTCTTCGACGAAACAAGTCCCGATACATCATCAACTAGCCGTTTCTAGTCGAAAGTTTAACCCACATTCAGAACGGATTGTATTGACGACTAACAATCGGACTTCTTGCAACCTCACTCTCCGTTTCCTCTGTTACCTCCTGTTCATAAATCTTCTGTTCAGTTTTAACGATGTAGCCAAGCCCGCAGGACCGATAGCATTTGCTCGCTGTCGACCGGTTTGGAAAGATAATCCCAAGCGCCGGCCTCGATACATTTTTCGCGATCCCCCTTCATGGCCTTGGCAGTGACGGCGACGATCGGCAGGTTTTTGAACAACGCAATTTTCCGGATCGCACGCATCGTGTCCAGGCCGTCCATCTCGGGCATCATGATGTCCATCAGCACGATGTCCATGTCAGGGTTGACTTTAAGCTGCTCGATGGCGCCGCGACCGGTTTCGGCCGAATGGATGACCATGTTCTGACGTTCGAGAACACTGGTCAACGCAAAAATGTTGCGAATGTCGTCGTCGACGATCAATACTTTTTTCCCGTTGAGCACGCGCGTGGTGTCGTGCAGTTCGTCCAAGATCCGCCGCTTGGCGGCGGGTAATTTGGGCACATGACGATGTAAGAACAACGACGTTTGATCGAACAGCCGTTCGAGCGAGTGGACCTCTTTCACCGTAGCACGATGCGAAAGCTGACGGATGCCTTCTTCGATTTCAGGCGAGGCGTCTTTCTCGGTGTATACGACCCACGGAATATCGATCGACGCTCCGTTGCTAGCATCCAAATAATCCAACAGACTTTGAAATGAAACGTCGGCCTTATTGAACGAAGCCACAATACAATCGACGGGTTGTTCACTCAGCGCCGCCAATGCTTCCTTGAAGTTGGCCACGGCGATGGGTTGTACGTCGTCGCCGTCGATCAAGTCCAAGGTTTTGCGGCGACGCTTGTCGTTCGGTTCGACAATCAACACGTGCTTGATCGTGCGATCGACGAATTCCTTGATCCTGTCGAGCGCTTCTTCCAGCAGTTCTTTGGTCTTGATCGGTTTTCGTAAAACTCCGGCGGCGCCCATCCTCAGGCCTTGATCGGTTTCTTCTTCCGTGGTGATGCAATACACCGGAATGTGTCGCGTCGATGAGTCGTTCTTCAAGCGGTCGAGTACGCGCCAGCCGTCGATATCCGGCAAACAAATATCCAGTGTAATCGCGTCGGGTTTGAACTCG
>JAYTAU010000631.1:0-7239 GCA_043737375.1 Planctomycetia bacterium | reverse complement strand
GAAGGTCGACCACAGTCTTCCCGCTTGAGGTCGTGTCTGCACTCTCACTCGCAACTCTTCCGTAGCATCAGTGGTGTATTACAAGTTCGCACCGTCACGCCTAAGTCGTGCAGCAGACTGACTTAAGTGATGCGGCAGCTCTCGAACGCCGCTTACAAAACGTTCAATTGGTGTCTTGTCGCCCCGACTAGATAGATCCTTTCATAACAACGGTTTATGGAAGGACTTTTTTCATAGACTTTTTGCGGTAAACGCTTCGATTCACCCTCTGTTCACCCTCAAAGTGAGCCGGGGATGAGCCGACGTAGCCACTTTGAAGTCGCACGATGGCTTGATGTCGGCAATCTCGCGCCACGTCTGTTGCACAACTGTGCGGTTGGCATATCTTAATGCGGCATGAGCCGAGCTATCGCCATTACCCCCGCCGGACGCCTAATCGTACAGACTGCGACTTACTCGCAGGTCTCATTGGACGACTCGGTCGCGGTCCAGTTGGATGCATCGTTCGCCGAGTCCTCGGCTCGCGGGCTGCTGTGGCTGGCCGGCGGCGGATTGCAGCCGCCTCTGCCGCTCACGCTGCTCTATTGGAAAGACTTTGCCGAACGACTTTTTCATGACATTTGTCATTTGGGCGAAGACGGCAACGCCGTGAAATGGAGTCATGTCCCGCCGCCAATCGATCTGGAAATGCGGGCGATGATTGCCGCGGCTCCATCGATGCACGGGCTGGAGTATCTGACGGGTGAACTGTTGGAACGCCTGTGGTGCGAATTGCGGCAGTTAGTGGTAGATGAAGCGAACCGACATGCGGGTAGTCCTAAGGAGTACTTGCGCAGCGTCAATCCGGTTTGGCACTTGCTCGGAAAAGTCACGTTTCATCTTGCGGAAAACAAGCGCGACGACCAGCGGCCGTTCGCGTTTTTGGCGACCTATACGCGACGCGTATCGGGCGGCCGGTTGCAGCATGTGCCGCTGGGACAGGCGATCAAGGACTACGCGGGCGAAAAAAATCAGGCTCAGCTAACGGCGCTGTTGGAACCGGTGCGCGCCGCGGCAAACGAGTCTCCGCTGGTTCGAGAGCTGCTCGACACCCGCGCGTTGTTTCAGCCGCAACCCTGGTCGATCCGCGAGGCGTATCGGTTTCTGACCGAAGCCCCACGGATGGAGACGGCAGGCGTCGTGGTTCGTCTGCCCAATTGGTGGACACCGCGTCAGCCGCCACGGCCTCAAGTGCAGGTTCGACTTGGGCAAAAGCCGGTCAGCCAAGTGGGGTTCGACGGCCTGCTCGATTTCTCGGTGCAACTTGCGCTCGACGGCGAGCCGCTGACCGAACTCGAACGGCGTCAAATTATCGAGTCGACCGATGGGCTGGTGTTGCTACGCGGGCGATGGGTCGAGGCGAATCGCCGCCAACTTGACGAGGCACTCGATCACTGGCGCCAACTCCAATCGCTCCACCCCGACGGCATCAGCTTTGTCCAGGGCATGCGGCTGCTGGCGGGGGTACCGCTCGAAAGCGAATCGCCCGACGAAGCGACCTCCGACTGGTCGCAGTTGGTCGCCGGCGATTGGTTGCGCGATACGCTTACCGCAATGCGACGACCCAGCACTGGCGAAGCCAGTGGCACACATGCCGGCGGCATCGACGCGCTCGAGCCCGGCGTCGATCTGCGCGCAACATTGCGTCCGTATCAAGCCGATGGCGTTCGTTGGTTATGGTTCATGACCCGGCTCAGCCTGGGGGCGTGCTTGGCCGACGATATGGGTCTGGGCAAGACGATCCAGGTCATTGATCTGCTGCTTCAGTTGAAGCGAGAAACCCGTACTGACGATTCACAAATCTCGACAGCGCGAACACAGCTTGCAACAGGGATGCCTCTTCCGGCGCGAACGTTGCGCGGCGGCTCAAAAGTAAGCTTGTTAGTCGTACCCGCATCGTTGGTGGGAAACTGGAAACAGGAACTCGAACGATTCGGCCCTTCTCTACGGGTTTTCTATGCGCATCCCTCGGAGGTTGAGGGAAACGAGTTGGCGCGCGTTGGACAAAATGCTCGCGAGTTGCTAGCCGGGTTCGACGTGGTGGTCACCACCTACGGTTTGGTCCGACGGAGCGAATGGCTGCGAACAACCCACTGGCAATTGGTCGTCTTGGATGAGGCGCAAGCCATCAAGAACGCATCCTCAACACAAGCCAAGACCGTGAAGCAGCTCGTCGCATCGGGACGCATCGCGCTCACGGGCACTCCCGTGGAAAACCACCTCGGCGACTTGTGGTCGATCTTCGACTTTTGCTGCCCAGGGCTGCTCGGCTCGGCAACACAATTCAAGCAATTCGTCAAGCGGCTCAGCGGCGAACAGAACGCGGCCACGCTTGGCGCATTGCGGCGGCTCGTGCAGCCCTACATTCTGCGGCGTCTGAAGACGGACCCGGGCGTTGCGCCCGACCTGCCGCAGAAGACCGAAATGCATGTGCAGTGTGGTCTATCGAAGAAGCAAGCGGCGCTTTACGAGCGAGCGGTGGCCGACTTGGCCCGACGACTGCAAGCGGCCGAGGGTATTGCACGCCGCGGTTTGGTACTCTCGGTGCTGATGCAGCTCAAGCAGATTTGCAATCATCCGTCGCAATATCTGAATCAGGCCGACTTCTCTCCCGGCGACAGCGGTAAATTCGATCGTCTGGAGTCGCTCTGCGAACCGATCGTTCAGCGACAGGAAAAGGCCCTCATATTCACGCAGTTTCAATCGCTCTGCCAGCCGCTGGCGGACTTTTTAACCGGCATTTTCGGCCAGCCGGGGCTGGTTCTCTCGGGCAAGACGCCGATTCGCCAGCGCGCTGAACTCGTGCGCCAATTTCAGCAAGACGCGGGACCGCCGTTCTTCGTCATTTCTCTTAAGGCAGGCGGCAGCGGACTGAATCTGACCGCCGCCACGCATGTCGTCCACTTCGACCGCTGGTGGAATCCCGCGGTCGAGAATCAGGCCACGGACCGGGCGTTTCGCATCGGGCAAAAACGCAACATTCTCGTTCATAAGTTCGTGTGTCGAGGAACGGTCGAAGAACGGATCGACCAGATGCTTCGCGACAAGCAGGGTTTGGCCGACCAAATCCTCTCGCCCGAGGATGAAGTACGGCTGACGGAAATGAACGACGACGAACTGCTGCGGTTTGTAGCGATCGATCTGAATAAGGCGTTGGCAGATGTTTGAGGCAATGCCCTAGACGACATTGCAAGTATCAGGACTTCGATGCAAATGCCTCTTCTGCATTCCGGTCGCAAAATCGCTCTTCTCAATTGCGACCGCGAACATTAGCTTGAAGCTTTGGCGCGGCATAAGTGTGTTAACGTTATCGTGTGTCAGTGCGTCGATTCAAGGAGGGTCAGTCATGTCTTATGAATGGGGCTTCAAGCAGTACGTGTCGGTGTCGCAGCGCCAGGCCGCAGCCAAGCGCCATGCGGCGAAGCTCGCCAAAACAGGCTGTCAAATTCTGCCGGTTCAGATCACCGGTCGAAAAATCGCCGCCACGTTTTGGGGAACAGCCTGGTGCGACAATTTGGAGAGTTACAGCGATTACGAAAATCGGTTGCCGCGCGGACGCACTTACGTCCGCAACGGCTCGGTGATCGATCTGCAGATCAAACGCGGCTGTGTTACCGCGGTCGTCAGCGGCTCCGAAATCTATGAAGTTACGATCGACATCTCGCCGGTGGCGAAGCCATGCTGGAAAAATATTCAGCAGGATTGCTCAGCGTCGATCGATTCGCTCATCGACTTGCTGCAGGGCCGGTTCGCCAAGGGGGTCATGGAACGATTGACCCGACAAGAGGGTGGTCTGTTTCCCAAGCCCAAGGAAATTTCGGTTCGCTGTTCCTGTCCCGATTGGGCGGTACTCTGCAAGCACGCGGCCGCCGCGCTCTACGGCGTCGGCACTCGTTTGGACCGCGCGCCCGAGATGCTGTTTTTGTTGCGTGGCGTCGATCATCTCGATCTGATCAGCAAAGCCGTCGACGGCGCCAACCTGGACGCCACCTTTGCTTCCGACAACAAGGGGTCGTTAGCTGGCCAGGACTTGGGCGAGCTGTTCGGAATCCAACTGGAAAGTTCCCACGCTGACGCACGTTCAACCTCATCGCGCGCCTCATCTCGCCGATCGAAAGTTGATTCTTCGAAGTCGGCACCGGCCACAGCGTCAGAAAACGCCAAGCGAACCAAGCGTGGCGATGATAACCGTAGGCCCAAGACCTTAGTTCCCGCTAAGTCTGACCGCAAAAAGCAAACAACTTCCCGAAAATCGACTGCTGCCAAACCCACTGTTACGAAGTCGACTGCCGCCAAACCCACTGCCGCTAAATCGACTTCCGTAAAAACCATTGTCCGCAAGGAAAAAGCTACGACAAAACCGCGAAAAAAAGCGGTGGCCAAAGCTGCGCGTAGCGTTAAGGCCGCAAGCCGATCTTATTGAGAGTCAACGGAAATTTGAGCGTCGCTAAACTCGCCGGAGTTTGGAAAACATGATCGTGATCGATGGACCATCGTATGCGCGCCCAAGGGCCTGGCGACCTTGGCGTGCGATTTGAAACGCGGCGTTCAGTTGCCTTCCGCGATATCCTTTAGGCTCGCAATTTTTAATCGCCCGAACGGATTGTGCATGGGGCTTTGAACATCAAACTCGTCGCTCGCAGTCGCCACGACTTGGAAGCGCGGTCCGCGCTCGTCCGCCAGCAGATGGCCGACGCCGATCGGTTTGTCGCTGCCGCACACGTAACGAATGATTTCAATGATTGAATCGCCGCCTTGCTCCTCCAGGTCGAACCGACGCATCAGCAGGTCCGGAAAACCCATCGTTTGCATTCCCATCGTATAAACCTCGTCCCGGCCGCGGACGATCGCAGCGAACGCAAAGCTGAGCGCGTCGGGGCCGCCATCGTCGGCCAGTTCCGTCCAAACGCCGCCTCCGTGGGCCAGGGCGCTGTTGTCGATAAACACTCCCGCCCCGCCCGCCTGCACGATGGCCGCGCCGGCTTGCATCACCGATCGGGCCGACTCCAGCGAACCACCCGGACCGGTCAATCCCACGTTGACGGTGTAGCGGGCGACAATCGCCCGTTCGTCGTCGGTGGGGGGCCGGCGACACGACGACTGGAATATCTGAGGAAACTGTTCATCCGGCGGCATCGGAAAAAATTCCATGCTCGTGCCGTCCGGCAGAAACAAGGCGTCGGGCGTCAACCTATAACCGGCCGGCAGGCGGTTTAGAAGTTCGCCGGGATGCGACCAAGCGCCGGGAATGCGGAGCGTGATTTGTGGAGAGACATTCGTCGCGTTCATGGCTACTTCGTCCTCGCAGAGATCTGATGATTCCGAGCAATCAAGAACAGCACCACTGTCCTGTCGCGTCAATTTACAAACGCAGCAGGCTCGTCGCAATATTTTGCGAAGAACCGTTTCTAATGAAGTACCATTTCGTGCGCGGCGCTCAACGTTCCTGCGATCGAAGTCCGTCGTGCCATTCGAGCAGCCGGCGGAGATTGGCCAGATGGTCGAGATTGACCCGATGGGCCTGGAGGGCACATTCGTACGACGCCATTGTTTTGGTGCAGACGAGCGTGAAGGGTCGGCCGCGTCGTTCGGTCACATGAGTAGTGTCCAGTTGGTTGCTGTCGATGACTTGATGCAGGTGCTGCCGTTTGTCCTGGGCCAGTGGGAGTCGGAGCGTTTCCTGGTTTGCATCGTTCAGAAAGCGGCGCAATTCCTGACAGTTCACGCATTTGCAGGAAATGGCAGCTGATTCTCGTCGCCAATCGGCAGGTTCTTGTGGAGCAATCGAAGCCCGCGATTGCAACTCATCGAAAACGACGGTCAACCAGCGTTGCAACGGAGTGCTGCGTCGATCGACCTTCTGTCTTAGCCAAGCATCTAAGCCCAGCAGCATCGGAATCTGTTTCGTGGTCAGGTCAAATTCTTTGGGCCGATCAAGGACATAACTTATTAAACGGTCAAGCAAATCATGCTCGTGCAATGCCATGAACGACTTCACCAGCGGTGGCATTAGCTGGGCGAAATCGACGAGTCGATCGGCATAACCGCGATCTTCGCGACGAGATTTCCAGCGCTCGACGGCCGACATTATTGCCTTTGCCAATTGACCACAAAGCGTCATGCGTTCAGTATCTCTGTCTTTGCGTAGCGCAAAATCAGCGAGTATCCGTGCTTGGCGTTCGAGCGTGTTGGAGTCCGTATTTTCGAAGACAGTCTGAAGCTCCTTGCGAAACATCTGCCAGCCGTGCTGCTTGCAGAGATTGCCGAGCGATTTGCCAGGATCGACCGACGCATCTTTCGTCAGCACATTTTGAATCCAAGCAGAGATTAGCGATGCTTCCCCGAGTGTCGCCAGCAGCGGCAGGAATGAATCTGTAGCGGCTTCTTCGCCAGGATACGCGGGGAACGTGCGTTGGGGCCAATGGGCAATAATCCGATTTGCGAATTCCAGGCACGACGGCTTAAGCTCAGTCTCTACGCTGGTTGGCGATTTGCTCCACTTCTCGACCATCGGCTGAAGCCCGCCAATTGCCGCTTTCACACCTGCTTCGCACAGCACGTCGAAGCGCAAATGTGCCGGCCAAAGCACAACGGCTGCGCGATGATACCAGCGCTCCAGCGTCATTCCGGCGTTGCCGGTGTAACCTTCGAAATCTTCTTGATCTGGCTTACCTTCGTTCAAGGGCTGTTTCGAAACGATCTCGACTTCGTCCAGAGGAATTCGGCCGAACGCCAACGAATTGCCGTCAGCATCGCTGAAGTGTTCGGCGGTCAGGCTCTCATCAAAGACCTCGCCCATCTCATGTCGGCCGGCATCATTGTCGTGTTCGTCGTCGTCATCATCTTTTTCGTCGGTATCATGTTCATAGCGAGCGTAACGATTGTGCTTGCCGTAACCGTAACCATCGTCGGACTCAGCCGATCCGCTCTCCCAAAACGTCACCAAGGCCAGCGAGGCGTCATAGCCGGACTGCTGCGCCGCTGCGAACAGCACATCGGCTTTCACTCGGTCGATTCCCTTCAGAGCATCGCGAGTCAAACCAGTTTGGGTGTACTTGTGTTCGAGCAGCACGGCCAACTTCGAGGGAGACGCGGCATCGTTCAAATCGCGAACCGTTCGTTGTGGAACATCAAACGAGCTCAGGGCGCCAGCTACGGCGACGATGTGTTCGCTGCTAGTTGGGGCCCGAAGGCCTCGCC
>JAYTAU010000630.1:0-17751 GCA_043737375.1 Planctomycetia bacterium | reverse complement strand
ATCTGCATACGGCAGGTTGATCGTGAAACTCGAAGTGCGGTTACCAGTTGACCATTTGGGAAACTTCTTCACCCGCAGAAACGATCCCCAGTTTTCCTTGTCAACGTCCCCGGCCATATACATCTCATCCGCGTCAGAATCGTAAACTAATCTCCGGGCGGGTTTAAACTCGGTAACGACCGAGGTTTCGGCCTTGGCGGCATCCCAGATAGGATTCTGATTCGCATCCAGTCCGCCAAATTTGTATTGGATGATCGTATTGGGATCGCCAATCGTAAATAAGTCTCCATTCTTTGCAATCCACCAATACTGGTTGTACATGTTGTTTTTTTTGGCTTTGTCGTACCAGGTTTTGGTTGTCGCATTGTAAAAGTGGTTGTTGGCATCCGCGCCCCAACCCATCTTCACGGAGGGGACCAGCACTTCGCCGTTCGTGGCCGTTTCTTGACGGTACAATTCAAACCGATAACCCTCCTGGCTGCTTCGCCCTACAAACAGTTTGCCGCCAATGCGACGAACGCCCCAGCCCAAAGCGCGCGAACCGACATCGGTATTCTGATCGATACGCGGATCATTAGTATATTGAAACCGATTTACGGTGAACCCCTTTAACGACCATTCAGACCCAGGTTTCGTTTTTGCGTAATCGAGCGAATAATGGTGGTATTTTGAGTAAACTTCCGCGTCATTTTCCGGGTCGATGCCTGCACAATCAAGCGACGTTCCGGCAAAAAGGCGCCATTGCAATGTGCCGTCTGAGTTGAACTTTTCAATGCAATTGCCCCAAAAAGTTCCGTAGGTGCATCCGGTATAGACGTTGTCATTCGCGTCGACGGCGATCGCTTTGATCCAATGGAGCTTCGCAGAATCTGTAAATGCGCCGGCGGTTCCCGAAAAAATTCCCCCCTCGGCGCCAAAGGCCGCGACTTTTGTCGGTGTTTTTTTGACTGCGTAGACCCAAATCTGAGAGTGTTTGTTCAGGCCGCCAATCAGAAGTTGGTCTTGATTATTGAATGCAACCGCCAAAGGTTTTTCGAAATCGGTAATTTCCGGACCCGGCTTTCCGACATTTGTAAACGAGACCACTTTATCACCCCACCAGATGGATCCTTCGTGCGGTTTCTGGGTGCTGGCGCGATGCCATTTCACAACCCAAACATTCCCCGCGGTGTCAACGGCAAGCCTTGTCGGATATTCGCAGTCCCAACTGCGGACCTCCTTCATCGTGGCAATATCAAATACGTGAATCTTACCATCTGAAAAATTGCTAATGTATAGTTTGTCTTGTTTTACAAACAATCCGGTAATGATTTTTCCATTGAGGAAAGTCGTGTAAGAGCCGGGACCGCCACCGTCGTGACCGGACTTTAGTAGGCCCTTTCCTGGAGTTCCCCAAAATACATGATCCTTATCGGCAGCGACTGCCTTTACAGGATCTCCGAAACCCGATTCGAACCGGTCGTATCTTGCCGAAAAACTTCCATCGGAAGCTAAATATGAAGCGCCGCCGCCGCCACTTTCCGCATACCCGGCGCTAAACAATTTTCCATTTGGGCTCAAACAAATATCGACCAGTTCTTCAGTAACGTTTTTCATGCCGTCCTTGTCCATGTATGTGTTTCCGATCCAGGACGTAACATATTTACCCGGTGGATCGGTAGGCATTTCAGCACGAACATTGTGCGTCGACCAAATCATCACCATGAACATTACCAAGGAAACAAGAGGTTTAATCATTTGCGATACTCCCAATTTGAAAATGACGAAAAAGCAGGCTTGAAGTTTGTCGCCGCCGTCATCCATGCTTTACTCGACTGCTTACGCATCTCCAGGCGTTACAGTTTGCCCTATTGCTTGAAGTCATCATGATTGCTTAAAGTTATCATCGATCCCCGAATGGGTCATGGAGACTGCGTCTCGACTTGGTATTGAATTATTCCAATCTCTTTGGTTCAAGCACGCAACATTGAGTCGATAAGCGGCAAAGCACTTATCGTGCAGCCGTCAAAAAACGGCGAGCAAACCGCTTGAGAGCAGCAGTCCGGTAATTACCCATATTCCGAGGACGGTTACGACGCGATCGGTTTCATCGATCGCTCACCGCAGCTTTGTCACGTGCTTGATGATGGCCGTGGTGGTGCACCTGGGCAAAGTCGCCGCCGCCATTCCAGATTCTATCCCGGTTCACCAGTAATCGCCGGAACTAGCTAACCTTTTGCCCCGGCATGGCGGAACGTGGCAATCCAAAAGTATTGAGTGAATCGAAAAATTCTATTTTTTAAATCACAAGTCTATTCTGGATTGGCGCGGCGAATCCAAATTGTGTCGATGGGAAAGGCGGATTCGTTGTCGCGCTGCCGCGATACCGCCCAGCACTAAAGTGACTAACGCCAGAACGACCGACGAGGGCTCCGGCACAACTCGAAAGATCTCTCCGGCACCGTTTGGCGATTGATAGGAATCGAAATCCACAACGTACAGCCGGCCCGCGCCATCTTCGGCAAACGCGGCTACTTTGTCGATCGAAAAGCCATCCAAGCTCAGCCCCAACTCCGCGGTGCGATTGACGAAGTTGGTTTTGGTCGTGCCGTCGTAGTTGAACGACCAAATCTGCTCCGAATCAAAATCGGCAAAGAAGTAGGTGCCCTCCCAGCCGGGCAGATTCGTGCCGCGAAAAACGTAACCTCCAGTCACCGAGTTGCCGCCGTTGGGGCCGCCGCCGTGCGAATAATCGTGGATCGGATCGACGTTGTTGGGCGGTTTTGCGCCGCCCACTCCTCCGGTTGGATTTTGAATCGTCCCCTCCCGCAAGCGCCAACCGAAGTTAGCGATCCCGACCTGGTTGGATGGTAGAAAATTGATCTCCTCACGAGTCCCCTGCCCCACATCGCCGAAGTACATGTCTCCCGTTAAGCGGTCGAAGCTGCCGCGAAATGGATTGCGCACCCCGACGGAAAAAATTTCATCCGCGCCCGCGGTAGCGCCGGCAAACGGGTTGCTAGGCGGGATGCCGTAGTTCTTGGCGGGATCGCCGGCAAAATCGTCGGCATCGACGTTGATTCGCAGAATTTTTCCGCGCAGGCTATTGATGTTTTGAGCCACATTACCCGGATCGTCGCCGCCGCCGGTGTCGCCTGTGCCGATGTAAAGATAGGGTTCGGTCGATGTGGATCTGAAGTCGAGCCAGCCGCCGTTATGTTCGCTGGCGGCCCCTACGTTCAGCAGCGTCTTCGAGATTACCGCGTTGGCGACGTTGTTGGTCAGCGGATTTCCACCGACGGTGTACTCGCGGATCTCCGAATTACCGGTGTTGCCGACGCAGTTCACATAGAACTTGCCGTTACTGGCGTAGTTGGGATGAAACGCCATGCCCAACAGTCCGCGCTCGCCATTGGCATCGATGTTGTTGACGGTCAAAAACGGCGTGGGAAGCAACGTGTCGGTGGTCGTATCGAGGATCTTGATTTTGGCCGAACCGCCCGACCCTTTCTCGACAATGAACAATCGATTGAGGTCGTTACGCGGCGAGGTGGCAAACAGCGGCCGGTCCAAGCCCGCGGCGACTCGATCGGACTTCAGCGGCGTCGCGGCCGACACCGCGGTCGGCGCGGCGAACAACAGCCAACTAACCAAACACAAGACTGCAAGCCGCAAGTTCTCGAAGCGCATCGATAGCCCTTTTCTAAAAAAGTTGGTTTGACCGACCAAGCTGGAACTCCCCCGATCGGCACGGATCTATTTCAACGATCAGCTTCGAGTGCCGTCGATCGGCAGGTTTGTCTCCAAGCCGTCGGCACGACTGAAATTAGTTGCGATCCCGACCGGGGGCACGGAGACTATGTCTCGATTTCATGTAGTAATCGTCCGCTGTCGCCAAGCGAACCACCGCAAGCCGCGAGTGCTTAGGTCACAACCTGCACTGCCGCGATAAATCGGTTCGTGATGAACGTGACAATTGGCCGATGATCCGCTTTGGTAATACGCGGCCCGACTAGCTGAGACAAATTCAACATTATGATAAGACTTTGTCTACGTGCCCCCGCTCGACCGACATGTTAAATATTGAAACGTGGGGACCATTCGCAGGTATAAACAGAATTGCCGGGAGTCTATCGAAGCGGCAAATTCGGAGCGCGACGTAAACCGGCTTCGTGCGGTTAGTAACCATCAAGCATTGCGCTCGACGTTCCTAGCGATCACCATCGATTCAATCATCACCAATTGGGAGTTGCTTGACCATGAAAGACACTGAACTCAGTCGGCGCACATTTGTCGAGCGAACCGTGGCAGTCGGCGCGGTGTTGGCGGCCGCTCCGTTGGCGACCGCGCGCAGCGAAGACAAACCCGCCGAGGGCAAACGTATTCGGGTCGGCCTGATCGGTTGCGGAAGTGTGTCAGGTTCGTACTTGCCGCAACTGGCTAATTGCAAATTCGCAACAGTCGTCAGCCTGTGCGATATCATTCCCGAACGCGCTGAGCGCCGCGCCAAGGAGTTCAAAGTCGCCAAGCATTACCCCAACATCGATGCCATGCTGGCCGGCGTCGAGTTCGATCTGCTGGTGAACCTGACCGACATGCAGGAGCACGAACAAATCAATCGTCGCGCCGTCGAGGCGGGTAAGCACATTTGGAGCGAAAAGCCGATCGCCAACTCTTTGGTAGCCGGGCAGGCGATTGTTGAAGCGGCCAAGAAAAAGGGGCTGCGTGTTTGGGGCGCGCCGGTGGTCGTGCAGAGCCCGCAGTTCGCATTCATGGCCAAGACGATCGCCTCGGGAGCTATGGGCCGCATAGCAGCGGCACATGCCGACTACGGTCACGAAGGCCCCAACTGGTCGTCGTTCTTCTACGAGAAGCTGGGCGGCAGCATGCCGGATTTGGGCGTTTACAACTTGACCACGCTGACCGGGCTACTAGGACCGGCGCGGTCGGTGGTTGCGATGACGTCGATAGTCAATCCCAATCGAGAGATTACTAACAAGGGCAAGATCAGTGTCACCGAAGAGGACAACGCGATGATCCTGTTGGATCACGGCAAGGGCATTATTTCGCACATTCAAAGCGGCTTCAACTATTTCAACCTGCATGGGCACGACGGCAGTCAAGAATCTCGGCATACGATCAACATTGTCGGATCGGAAGGCTATCTGGGAATGGTCGGCTATGACTGGGATCCGCAAGGGGTGGACTTGGCAACGCATAGCGACCCCAAATTAAAGCGGCACTCAACCGAAGAACTTGGTTACACCTGGCCGATGGGCGCATCGCTGGTCTGCGAATGCTTGGCGACCGGCAAAGAGCCGCTGTTCACGCCGGAACATGCGTTGCACGTCGTCGAGATCATCGCCGCGGCGCGCGAATCGCAACGTACGGGGAACCGCGTGGACTTGAAGTCGCGGTTCAAATGGCCGGTGGGCGCTTAGACCGCGATGATGACACAAGCTTGTCGAGGCGAACCGAGAAGAGGCTTCACCGTCGGCCGATGCTTGCAGTGAATATTCCGGGCCAAGTCCGAATCGAGTTGATTCCGAAAGGCAGGTCGATGGTGAGCGCCTCGAAGAAACCAATGGGCTTCACGCTGGTCGAATTGTTGGTCGTGATTGCGATTATCGGGATCTTGATCGCCATGCTGCTGCCGGCGGTGCAGGCGGCGCGCGAGGCTGCCCGCCGAACGCAGTGTAAAAACAATTTGAAGCAAATCGGACTGGCGCTGCATAACTATCACGGCGCTCGCAAAGGTTTGCCCAAGAACATGCAAACGTCGGACGGCGCCACTTGGAGCGGCGGTTCGGTGTTCGTGCAAATCCTGCCGTATATCGAGGAAACGACGATCCACGAAATGATCAACTTCAAAAACCCCAACCACCTCGATCAGATCATAGCCGGCAAACCGCTTAAGGAACACAATCTGCCGATCTATCGCTGTCCGTCCGATAATTTCGTTAGCTCTCAGAAAGAAGGCTCGTGCAATTATGCACCCTCGATGGGTTCGCAAGATGTGCCGTCCTGGGGTGCCTGCTCCGTGTATGAAAACGGTTCGTTCGGTAATACGGCCGATTGGGGCGACACGACCAATCTGAAAGAGGTCTCGGGTCCGTTCGGGCATTTTGCCTGCGCGGCAAAGTTCAAAGACATCACCGACGGACTGAGTAAAACCATATTGATGTTCGAAATTCGCCCGGCCTGCAATGACGAGATGGGCCAGAACGGGCGCGGTTGGGCATCGTCGTATCATCTCTGGTTTTCCACCACCGTTCCCATCAATTTCCCCACCTGCCCCGGCGAAGGTCTCGGCAACAAAAGACCGCATCCGGGCGATTGCAATTCGTGGTCGTCGTGGAATACCGCATGGGGCGCAAAGTCGCTGCATGCCGGCGGCGTACACACGTTGTTCGGCGACGCTTCGGTCCAATTCCTTGACGAGAACATCGATTATTTGACGTACCAAAAATTGGGCGCGCGAGCGGATGGTCATACGATCGGGCCCTACTAGTGTCTGTGATAGATCATGCTGTCGCGAAGAGTTGCCGCATCGAGAAACCAACTTGAACCTATGTATTTGGTCCGCTTAATATCGATCAACCGGCCGACGACAAGTCGCTTCGCGCTGATTTGCGTGGTGGCACTGCTTGTCGGTTGCAGCGGAGCCTTGCCTCGGCCGCAGGTCGCCGCCGTATCGGGCCGAGTGTTGCACCGGGGTAAACCAGTGTCGAATGCCGTGGTTCAGTTTTATTGCGACAACGCATCCCGAATCGCGATGGGCACGACCGATTCGAACGGAGCCTTCAAGCTGACGACTTTCGAACTCCATGACGGGGCCGTCGTCGGTTTGAATAAAGTCACGGTCGCCCGCGTCATTTTGCCTCCCGAAGCCGTCGCGCTTGCCGAAAGTCGTCGCAAAGAAACAGCTTCGGACGACACCGTCGATCCGGTGCAGGCATCGACTTCGGCAATGAAGTCGCGCGTTGCCGCGGCAAAAAACTCGCGACCAAATCCGCCGAGCGGATTGCCCAATCAACCGCCGCCGTTGCCCGCCAAATTGGCCAAGCCGGAGACGACCGACCTTAAGTTCGAGGTCAAGGCGGGCGAAGAAAATACTTACGAAATTGTGGTCCTTGACTGAGGATAAGTGTTAATGTGGTGATGCGCTTCACGCAGCGTGAACTTGGCGAGGGCCGTCGCGCGGATCGTGATGCTGCAAGTTTAAGCGGTGCAACGGAGCTAGTGAGTCAATCCATGCAAGCCTTGGGCAACGAAATGCAAGTCGATCGATCACCGCGTTCGGAAGGACGTTTGCCCTGTCCGACGAACGCGCCCATCGAGTGCGATGAACTTGACCGTTCCGTTTTGTCGGCACCTGCGGTCGGAGTCGGCGCGTCGCTGCTGGGCGTACCCCGTTGGCTGTTTTGGACACTCGTGGCCTTAGTGGCCTGGGGCGTCTGGGGCGTGCTGTCGAAAGTTATCGGCGAGTCGCTTTCGCCGGCGCATATCCAGGCGATATCCACAATCGGCATGCTACCGATCATCGCGATCTTGGCAGGCCTCGGTCGCTCGGACCACTCGGGCAATCCGAGGCTTGGCATTGCCCTGGCGATTGCCGCTGGTGTCGTAAGCTGTCTGGGAAACATGCCGTTTTACGGGTTACTTGCCGGCGGTGCCAAGGCGGCCACCGTGGTCCCGCTAACGGCGCTTTATCCATTGGTGACGATCGTGTTGGCTGTCGCGTTGTTGGGCGAGCGGCTGAATCGAATTCAACTGTTGGGGGTGGTGATAAGTTTGACGGCGGTATACATGCTCAACGTGCGCGATGAGCAGGGGATGATTTCCATCGACCTGCTTCCGGCAGCATTAGCCACGGCGCTGTGGGGTCTGGCCGGCTTTCTGCAAAAAGTCGCGACGATTCACATTTCGGGGACGCGCGCGGCCGCGTGGTTTCTTGGGGCCTTCGTACCGGTGGCCGTCATCATTCTGTTGCGAGAACCGGCACCGGGGCCGATTGCCTGGCAAGTTTGGGCACTCGCCGGCTCGCTAGGATTTTTGCTCGCATTGGGAAACTTGGCGATCTTGCTGGCGTTTGCCTATCACGGCAAAGCGGCCGTCGTCACACCGTTAGCTAGTCTCTACCCGCTGGTGACGATTCCCTTGGCAATTACGTTGCTGGGCGAGAGTATCGCCTGGCGTGAGCAATGCGGAATCTTGCTGGCATTGGCCGCCGTCGTGGCGTTGACTCGAGAAGCGACACCGATCGAAATATCCACCAATCGTTGCACAACGGATGTCCAACCCGCTAACAAGGAGCACTCTTGATGAGTTTCTTAGTCGACAATAATTCAATTGTAGCGCGCATGCGGCAAGGGGTGGTCCTTGGCGACGGTGGATATCTGATCGAACTCGAGCGCCGCGGGCACGTCGACAACGGCTCCGGCCGCGAGCAGGTCGGCACCGGTCGCGGCAGCGGCCAATTTACACCCGAGGTGGCCATCGAGAATCCCGAAGCACTACGGCAACTGCACGCCGAATTTTTGGGAGCCGGCTCGCAAGTCCTGCAAGCACTGACGTTTTTCGGCACGCGCGAGAAACTCAACCGCGCAGGATATGGAAGTCAAACCGAATCGATCAACTCCGCCGCGGTTGCCCTGGCGCGCGGGGTTGCCGACGGCAAAGCCCTGGTCGCGGGCAGCGTCTCGCGCACGCAACTTGTGGAACGAGAGGGAATGGAATCACTGGGCAAAGCACGTGATCATCTGGCCGAACAAATCAGATTATTGAAAGACGCCGGCGTCGATTTTCTGATCCTGGAAACATTTTTCCATTTGGCGGAAATGAAAGTCGCCTTGTTGTGCGCGGCCGAGAGCGGACTGCCGGCCATAGCGACCATGAGCTTCCGACCGCTGGTGACGCATTGTTCCGACGGGCACACGCCTGCCGAGTGCGCGCGGGTGATGGCCGATCTGGGAGCCGTGGCCGTGGGTGCCAACTGCGAACAAGAGCCAAGCCGCATGTTGCAATTGTTGCGATCGATGCGCAATACCGTCGATGTGCCGTTGGCGGCGCAACCGGCGGCGTTTAGGACGACCAATGAGTGCCATAGCTTCACGCGCCAGGCAGCATTTCCAAACGAACTGGAAACGATTCAAATTTCACGGCGCGAGTTCTTCGATTTTGCGACCATCGCCTCTGAAGAAGGGATCGGCTTTCTGGGCGGTTGCTGCGGTGCCAACGCGTCCTATATTCGCGAATTGGCGCGCGGTCTGGCTGCCCACGACCAATCGCGCGAAGTTGCCGCGGTCGGAGGTCGTACTTGATTCCGTCCACCCGGCTTCCCACCGCTACTTTGCCGCGCGGCCTCGCGCGCGATTCTGTCGGCTCGGCGAATTTCTCCCAAGCAGACAATAATCGCGAACTCTCGTGCATCATCGGCGTCGATGTCGGCGGTACGAAGTGCGCCGCCGGCGCGCTGCGAATGCATGACTCCGGCGTTATCGTTCGGCAGTGTTTACCGACTCGGCCCGAACGCGGCGGCCAGGCGGTACTCGACGACGTGATAGCGCTGGTGCAAGCGGTAAATACCGAATCATCGCAGTCGGGCTTCAGGCCGATGGCGATCGGACTGGGGTTGGCCGAACTGGTCGGCTGCGAAGGACAAGTCGACAGCGAAGCAACCATCCGTTGGCAAGGACTACCCATCGCCTCGCTACTCCGCGAAGCCACGGGCTTGCCGGCGTTCATCGACGCCGACGTGCGCGCGGCGGCACGCGCCGAGGCCCAACATGGGGCCGGGCGCAGTTATAACACTTTTCTGTATGTGACCGTTGGAACCGGAATTAGCGCCGCGTTGGTCATCGACGGCCGGCCGTTTCGCGGCGCGCGAGGTTTGACCGGAACGTTCGCCAGCAGCCGGCTACTCGTTCCGCTCGAAGACGGCGGACTGGCGGGCGGTCCGCCGTTGGAACATTACGCGGCGGGACCGGCGCTCGCGGCTCGGTTTGCCAAGCTGCGGCCCGGGTTTGTCGGCACCGCGGCCGACGTGCTCGCTTGCAGCGCGGCGGGCGATCGTGATGCGATACACATCATGGTGACTGCCGGACGAGCCTTGGGCGCGACTGTTGCACAATTGGTCAGTCTGCTCGATCCCGAGGCCGTGGTCGTCGGCGGCGGGCTGGGCCTGGCCGGAGGGATGTACTGGCAAGCGTTTTGTGAAACGATGCGGGCTTACGTCTGGTCAGAGTATCATCGCGATATTCCGGTCTTGCCCGCTGCTTTGGGTACCGACGCCGGATGGATCGGCGCGGCGCTTGGTGTAATTGCCTGATTGTAATCGCATGCTCGATACGCACGTATTCTCCGATCACGAAACGCTCAGCCAATATACGGCCGACGTCCTTGCCGCGCGATTGCGGCGCCGACCCGATGCGCTGATTTGCCTGGCCACGGGCGCGACACCGATGCGCACCTACGAACTACTGGTGGATATGGCTGGGGAAGACCCTGAGCTGTTTGCCGAGATGCGCGTCATCAAGCTCGACGAGTGGGGTGGTCTTACTATGGTAGACCCGGCGTCGTGCGAACAACACTTGCGTCGTGCTTTGGTTGAACCGCTTGGATTGAATGGCCGCTACGTAAGTTTTGACTGCGATCGGGCTGATGCAGTTGCGGAATGTCGTCGGATTGCCCGCTGGCTCGAACAGCATGGTCCCATCGATACTTGCGTGCTGGGGTTGGGAATCAACGGCCACATAGGGTTCAATGAACCGGCCTCGGTGTTGGAGCCGCACGCCCACGTGGCCCGGCTTTCGGAAGCTTCGCTGGCACATGCCATGCTCGATAATTCCCTGAGTCGCCCCTTACACGGACTCACGTTGGGCATGGCTGACCTATTGCACGCTCGACAGGCATTGCTCTTGGCTTCGGGCGAATCGAAACGCGAGCCGATCAAACAGTTGCTCACGGGACCGATCAGCACCGAGTTTCCGGCATCTTTACTGTCGCTCCACAGCAACATTGCGTTGGTCTGCGACACTGCCGCGGTTGCGCCCGATCGCCCTGGTCGAATCGTGTCGTGGCACGAAGGTCAGTTCCATCTTCATAGCCCGCCGGCCGCAGGCCGCTTGCAGGGGCATCGAAAGTCATCGCGATCCGGTTCGAACGAATAGCCGGGGCGCTCCCCGCGCACATCGAACCGCAAACCATAAATGGTGCCGTTTAGCCCATTGCCCCGGGGCGATGCTGATTGCGAAAACCACCGGGGCTGACACCCATGCGGCGTTTGAAGACGGCACCCAAATATTCAGCGTGCTCGAATCCCGTGAGATAGGCGATCTCGACGACCGGTCGCTGCGTATGAACGAGCAAGTGTTGTACCTGTTCGAGTCGCACCCGTAATATCTCTTCGTGCATGGTTCGACCCGTGGCTTGTCGAAATCGTCGAAACAGCGCGCTGCGCGAACTGGGAAATTTCCGCAACAACGTGTCCACATTGATGTTTTGGCAAGCGTGCTCGCGGATGAACCGCAAGACGTCGGCTACCAGTTCGTCGCCGCTCGCCTTGACATCGGTCGATCGCCTTGCCACCACGCAACGCGGCGGCACCAGCACCCGGCCGATCGTCGCCGGATCGATGCGCCGGGACATCAAATCGTCGAGCATTTGTGCGGCGTCGTAACCGATTTTCACGGGATTGTCCGACACGCTCGATAGCGGCGGATCGGCAAGCTGGCAGATGGCCACATCGTCGTCGACGCCGATCACGGCCACCTCGTCGGGCACGCTAAGTTTCAGCCGTCGGCAGGCGTCGAGCACGCGTTGCGCGTGTCGATCCGAACACGCCATCACGCCAAGCGGACGCGGTTGACGAGCCAACCATTCCGTGAGCCGTTCTTGAGCGCGCTCCCAGGCAATGACGCTCTTGAAACTGCGCGGGTAATCGAGCGTGGCACAAGGATAGCCCGCCGCTTTGACCCCCGCGGCAAAGCCCTCCCTCCGTCGCGCCGACCAAGGCTGGTCGGGATAGCCCGTGAAAGCAAAATGCAGCAATCCTCTTTGGATGAAGTGGTTGACAGCCAGTTCTCCGATTGCCACGTCGTCGCTGCAGATCGACGGCAACCGCAGGTCCGGCAGATGTCCATACATTTCGACGACGGGAATGCCGCGACGGATCAGTGCGGCTTCGATACCGCGATGTTCGATAAACGCCAAAATTCCGTCGCCGTTCCAACTACGCAGCCAACTCGAATCGAGTCGGCCGGTCGCATGAGGATCGAGATATACCGACCACGGACCATGCGTCGCCAAGTACGTGGCTATCCCTTCGACCAATCCGCGTCCGTAATTGCCGCCGGTGTCGACCAGGATCGCCACATGGGGGCGCTCACCCGGCGGACGCGGAACGCGAGCATTTTGCTGCTGTTTAGCGGGACTGCTCGCGGCCTTGGCAAGTTTGCTTCGACTCGTTTTTTTGACTCGGCTTCGATTGCCGCCGACCCTCGCCGGCAAAGCACCATTCGTGCCGACATTTTTTCGCGTGCCGCCCGAGTGTACGGCAGACGGTGCGACGTGGGTAAGTTTTGGTCGGGGCATTGTCATCGGGCTTAACGAGCGCTGCGCGTTTCGATCACAAGCGATAATACTTCAATCGCCCCGCAATCGTGCTTCCACGCTAGTCAGAATTGCTCGATCCTACAAGTTTTCGTAATCAGAATTCGAATGCCTAACAAATGGCAATTGCCGCGAACCGAAACGGAGCCTTCGCGGCAAGCTGGTTCCCCGGCGATATTTCGGACCATCGGTCGTCAGGCAATCTAAAGTTAATCGCCGGGCCGTTCACATTCGAGACGGCCTCGGCGATCAACGAAATTCGCGCCCCCGTACCTCGTTATGCAAAGGGACCGGGTCGAATTACTTGCGACGTCGGAATACCATCATGCCGACCAAACCGGCGATGCCCGCCAAGGCAAAACTCGAAGGCTCCGGCACCGCTTCGGTGAAGACGAAGCTGCCTGCGACGTATTGGGTGGGAGCGAGATTTTCATTTGTGCCCGGGGGTACGCCGTCGTACCAGGAATTGCCGTTGGGAAAATCGATCCGACCCCCATTGGTGTTGAGAGTGCTGGGAGTGCTACCGGCGCTGGGGCCATAAATCCATTGATCCGTGCCGTTAAAACCACCGGCAGAAATCATGTAAAGTCCGGGCGGCAAGTTCACCGGAGCAATGTCCTTAAACCGAAACTGCCCGTTGAGCGTGCCGGGATCGGCGGCGGTAAAGGTTTGCGATGCAACCAAGCCGGGAACGTCGATTCGATGGATGTAAGCCGTCAACGTGCCGGCAATCGAATCCTCGACCCCGTCATCATCATCGAAAGCGCCGATTTGCGTGACATCGATGCCGGCGGGATCGATTACGTTAAACCGAATGCCGAACGTGTCTTCGTATCCGTCGTTTCCAAGCGTTCCCGCTGGAATTGTCACCGCGACCGTCGCGGCGTTTGCTGTTGCTGCCAGACAAGCCGCCAACACGGCGGCGACACACCAAGAAGTTGTTCTGAGCATTTAACTCACTCCAAAAAGAGGAATCACTCGATTTCAGTAAACAAAAAAGCCATTCTCTTCCTCCGTCCGGTTTACGAATCGCTTCATGCGTCGCCGGCCCCTGTGTTGCAATCAAGCTATTGGTTGGTATTTTCGATTGGTGCTTTGCGAGCGTCGTTAACAACCCCACCCGTTGGACCACTGCCGGCAAAGGCCTCCGCTGCTTTAGAGTTCAAGTTCCCCTAAGCTAGAAGTTAGTCCCGGACATCATGGCGGTCACGGAGACTGGGTCTCGATTTCATGTAGAAATAGTCCACAACCTTTCGGATTCAGGTTGCAAGAAATTGGACGCCATCCTGCGCCAAAAACGAGCGGATCGTGTTTGGATGGCACGCCGATAAAGCCGAGATGGCGTCGATTCGCGCCGACGGCACCGATCTCAAAATACTTGGCATCGGCCACGCCCCCTTGCATCGCGCTCGACTGCACGATGATTGCTTACACCGGCGAATGTCGCGGCGGAGTGAGCGTCTTCACGATGAAAGCCGACGGCGCGGAGAAGCAGCAGATAGTGTCGCAAGCGAACCCGTGGGGGCCGTTTTTCTGGCTTGGTCGCCCGACGGCAAGCGAATCGCCTATGAATTCAAGACTGCCGAAGCGTTGGAAATTTTTACCTGCGCGGTGAACGGGACACATCGCGTGGCTAGCGCGAGCTTCTACGTCGCAGTTGAAAACAGACCAGCGCAACGCCGGTGAGAAGCAGAATCACAGAACTCGGCTCGGGCACGACCTCTACGTCGACCCACACCGCTTTATGATCGGAAGTGGGGAAACCCGCGAAAAGGTTAGGGTTACCAAATGTGCCGACGAGCGAAAAGTTGGGGTCGTTCGGCGCGGGCCAGAATACTCCATTATCCAGAATCGGCAGATTGTTCGACGGCAGCACATAGTCAACGCGCAGGTTGCCCGGCGATGTATCGGCAAAATCGGCGGTATCTTGCGATGGTGGATTAATGTGTGAAAGATTGATACCGTTTTGATGAATCGGATCGGCCGCGCCGGCACTTTGCGGAGTGGAGGAAGTATTGAAGCTCGGGTCGTTGGTCAATTGCCGGATGGCGAAATTTAGCGAATCGCCGTCATTGGGATCGGCATTGTAGTCGCCGGCGATCACGAACTTGGCGTTGGCGGGCAAACCGCCGAAGACGCCGCTATCGTCGTAAAGATAATTGGCACCGTCGACGTAATCGTCGAACAGCCGGATCTCATCATGGTTGCGCTTGCCGTTGCGATCTTCCGGGCCGTCGAAGACGGGCGGCGTCGGATGCGCGGCCAGAAAGTGAACATCCTGTCCGTTGACGCGAACCGTTACATCCACATGGTTCTTGGACGACAGCGGTAAGATGTTGAGGATCGAAGGTGAATAAAAATCGTTCGGTGCCGGCGTGATTGCATCGTCCGGAAGATTCGCACCGGGCATATCCTTCCACAAGAACTTTTGAAAACTGCGGACGCCGACAATTTCGTGCTTCGAGTAAATCGTGAAGCCGAACTGCCCGGGGAAGCTGCCGAACCCCAGCGCGTCGTCGCCATAGCCCGCGGCGGCCGGAGTGTTGACGATCGAACCGTTGCGGTTCAAATCGAAGCCCGAGGCGATGCCCGTGTTGGTGTTGGGCGTGTACTTGAAAGCGTAGTTGACGGGGGCCGTCACGGTTCGACCGGTCGCCCCGCCGCCGTGCGATGCAGCCAAGAAATTGTTTTGAAACAGGTTCGCGGCATTGCTGGCGTAGCCCAACGGACTGGCCGTCTGACTGGCGGTGGGCGTGCCGGCGTTGTCGAAGTCGAATTCGTTGATCAACAGCACGTCGGCGTCGATCCGCTGCAGAATCTCGGCCACATTGTGCGCCTGCTGAATCCGATTGGCCACGGTTGCGTTAACGCCTCCCTCGGCGTTCGGGTTGGCCAAGTCCGAGAGCAACTCTCCCGTGTTGTTGCGATTGAGCGATGCATTGAATGTCGCGAAACGAACAGTTTCGGCGGCTGCGTGATGAGTTGCGAGACCAGCGAAGCAAATCAGAACAATCGCGCCGCGTAGGAAGTATTGCATCGCCAAACTCCTTGGTACGAACTAGGCTCGGTCCTCGAACGAAAAGCAAGCCTGTGAAAGCCCAACGGCGCGCGTTTAACTTCAGCAAACAAAGGAGTCGCGCTTCCGTACGACTGAAGAATTTAGTGGCGGCGTGTTAGCGGCGGTTGAGCCGGTGATGATTTGAGTGCGAGATTCTCGTATGCTTTGCACCACCACGCGCTGTGCAAAAATCAGAAATGTGTTTTCTGTCGGACACTAGGCGAAACATCGCTCCACCACGCTCGGCGAAATCCGCACCGCATATGCGAAAATTCAACGTTTGTAATTCGGGGGCGAAAGGCCCACAGATCGGTCGGAGTGAGTTCTTGGCAATGCCGCTATATGGTCGCTCGAGTGTCCGCCGTTCTTGCTATCCGCTGCGGCACTACCGCAGCCGAGTCCAGCGCGTCATGGCCCGCTGCAGGCGCGCTCGTTTGTAGCGCAGCAAGAAAACGGGATAGAGGTTAAATACGAGATTGCCTAGCGTGAGGATGCCGGCCCAGCCGTACCACCCGATATGAATCGCATACGCAACCGTGGCCGCACCAATACATAGTAAGACAAGATGACTGCGTTCGCCGCTTTCAATGGCGGTAGTAAAATTCTGCGCAGCGGCGGCGTCGCGGAGTACGCGGTAACCGGGATCGGCGCGTCGTGCGGCCCGATTGATCCAATCCCCGTTAGTCGCGAACGAGCGAAAGGCTCGTATCCCAAGCGCCTCGTAGACGCGCAGAATCCTGGGCCCGTCCGCGCGGCGGTAATAAGTGCGGGGCAGCGCGCACGGGAGAAAACAGGCCATGAAGGCGAACGCAAACACAGGCAATGAAGGGGCGAAGTCGCCCGAGCCATAGGAGAACGGTCTTAGCGGACCCCACGCCGCTCCCCAGAACTGGATCACCGGCGAGAACCAGCCCAAGCACATCGCCGCAAGCACAACGACGTTTCCTCGAATGACAGCGCGAGGCGTCACTGGTTGTGAGTCGCTCATGAGCACAAAGTCCGACGAAGGATGCGCTCGCTCCACTTGCTAGGTTTAGGAACGTGTTTGTAAAGTCTGTAGGGAAATGCGCTGCTGAGGCATAGTCTGTCGGGAAGGCCCTCCGTGGCATTCCGGAGTTGCAAGTGGTTCCGGATCGGCACGGAGGCACGTTCCCTGCAGAAGACCATCCGACTTTACAACCACGTTCTAAAAGGTTTTCGACCGCCGAAGCGTGCCGGCGGTGACGTTGGTACATCGGCGTACGTGCCGGCACCGACGAAAATTAGAGTGATGGGACCGGACTAGGTGATCCCAAACGCTCCGTAACCCAAGGCCCCGCCAAACGTGGTGTTCACCAACGTTTGCAAAGTAGTTTTGCTAGGAGGGTGTTCGACCCCGGGATTGATGTCCTAGTTCGCTTTGTCCGCACTTTCGGCGATGAGGTTAATGGTCACTTTGTCTATCTGACCAGTGAAGCGGAAGTGCTCCTTCTGCTTGTAGTTCTTCGAGACGGGCGTGCCGTTGTCCACGCCGACGTCGAAGGTCTCGCTGAGCGAGAAGCTGCCCGGATGGGTTTTATCAATGGCGCCTTCGGCCACCTTCTTCCCGTTCACCCATAGCTCGCCCGTGCCCTTGAGCATCCCGGTCTTCACGAAGTTGAACTTAATGTCCACCTTCCCCTTGGGCAGCGCGGGCGAGACGACCGAGTAGCGCTCGGCGTTGAAGTTGTTGTAGTCGTAATGCAGTTTGCCGTCGGCAATGAACAGCGTGTAGCCGCCGTTCACACCGCCGCAAGCCACGATGACGCCTTCTTCCTTGCCCGTGAGATTGAGCGTCGTCTCGATGGTGTGCGACTTGTTCTTGATCGGCGCGGAAACGGCCTCCGCGATGCGCTCGGCACCCGGCGAGTAGTAGGTGAAGCTCTTCCGGTCGCCAAAGGCGCGGCTGAACTGCTTGGCCAACCTCGCGTTAATGTCATCGTAGAGGGGATAGACGTTGTTTTTCTCGGCCTGCTCGTCCCAGAGCTTCTTGAGTTCCTCCAGTTTCGCGGGGTTCTTGGCCGCGAGGTCTTCGGTTTCGGCGAAGTCCTCGTTGAGGTTGTAAAGTTCCCACACGTCCTTCT
>JAYTAU010000629.1:0-2928 GCA_043737375.1 Planctomycetia bacterium | reverse complement strand
TCTGGCACTACAAACGTTGAATTTGCTCGCACGCGAAGTTTATAAAGTGATTCGCTGATACAAGCTCAAAGCGTCGGAGAGTAACTTGTACTTGCCGCGAAAGTGAGTTGCTAACGCGGCGAGCTTGTATGGGTTTCCGGCAACACTAGGCTGCGTTATGCCGGTTTAACACCCCAGATCAACTGATCGACGCAGGTCACGGTGAGCCCGGAAGAATCGAGCAGAAAAGTCGGCTGCAGAGGTGAAAGCAACGTATCCAGTTCGGCCAAAACTTCGTCGGTCAGATAGGGCGCCACGCGCCGCCGCAAGTTGGCCATGTACTCGGTCAAAAATGTGCGCAGAGTCCCTGTTACCGGAGTTGCGCGACTGGTTGCATGGGGCCGCTCAACCAATTCGATAAGACCCGATTGTTCCAGCAAAGGACGCAATCGCCGGCCGACGTAGAATTTCTCGGGATCATCCGATTCGTTTTTGAAAGCTTCGAGTTCCGCACGACGAACTTCGATTTCCAGTTCCGCGGGCCAGGGCAATAATATGTGATGCAGCGAATCGTTTTCGAGCAGGGCGACAATGCCGCCGGGTTTGACGACTCTGGTCATCTCGGCTAACGCGACCGCTGCATCGGGCAAACTGTATAAACTTTGCGCGCACCAGACCAAATCAAAACGGTTGTCATCGAAGGGAAGGCACGCAGCGTCGGACTGACAGCGAACGATCGGTGATTTTAGACCGTCGGAAGTTAAGGCAGTATCTGTTGCAACTTGAAGCCAGTCGTTCGAAATGTCGGTGGAAACGACAATACCTGCGTTCGTAACACGCCGCGCAAGCCAGCAGGAATAGACACCATCGCCACAAGCGAGATCGAGTACCGAAGCACCGATCGCAATCGGTAATTCATTGAGAATGTTGCAGAGAGTATCCGCATACGCACGATGGTAGGCTGCCAGCATCAACGCGTAACCGGGTAACTCCGCTCCGTGTTCTTCCTCCAATACGGCGATAGGTTGCGAGCCATGCATGAGAAATTCAACTGGCAAACCATTAAGAATCGGGCTATTCAATCGAAACATCAAGCTTCAGGTAATTTCAGCGGCTTGGCCCCGGCCGATTCGAGAATACGTGAGGCCAGTGGAAGCCGATCGCGTCCCTGATCATCGTGCGATTCCACCGCAACCAAAATGTCGCCTGCAATGACCGCTTGGTCGTAGTAGTCGGCCAGTTCTTTTTCAACTCCGCGAGTCATCATCGCTCCGACCAAGCCACCGACAACGCCGCCGGCCCAGGCGGCAATTCCGCCGGTTGCCAACAACGAAATACCACCCGTGGCAACGGCACCGGCAATGGCTGCCATGCCGCCCAGGGCTGCGCCGATCGCACTGCCGCCCAAGGCATTTACGGGAGTATACGTTCCTGCAGGTTCCTGTTTTCGGAACATGCCGAAATGCCGCTCGATGGCTTCATCGGAGCAGACGACGCTAATGTCATCGCGGGTAAAACCCGCCTCGAGCAGTTTAGCGACGGCATTGTCGGCTTCGGGCACGGTGCCAAAAACTGCCACGCGCAAGGGTCGCTCAATCGCAGGTGCATTAGCCATGATCGTGACCTTCCAATTTACTGAGGTTGACATTGGCAGGGCCGTTGAGCACATCGCCTTCCGGCCCAAACCGTGATCCATGACAGGGACAATCCCAAGTCTTCTCGCTCGAATTCCAGGCGACCATGCAACCCAAGTGAGGGCAGACGGCCGATAATTCGCAGACCTGGCCTGCTTCCGAACGATAGGCCGCAATCTTTTTGATGCCATGTCGGACGATGGCTCCTTCGCCGGCAGGGATGTCGTCGACCGAGCTGACTTCTGCGGGGGCCAACCATTTGGCGTACTGAATGCCGACATTGATATTCTCTTTGGCAAACTCTCCCAGCGACGACGTGGGCTTGCGTGAGGGAGAAAAAATCGACGCATAAGGGTTCTCACGGCCAAGGATCAGGTCCGTGATAATCATGCCGCTGAGCGTGCCGTTGGTCATTCCAAGACCGGAAAACCCCGTGGCGATATAAACGTTGTCGTGGTCCATCGGGTTGCGACCGATATAGGCCAAGCCATCGTTAGACTCCATGACTTGCCCTGACCAACGATGCTCGATTTCTTGCATCTCGGGAAATCGCTGTCGCGCCCAGGCTTCGAGCCTGGTGAATCGCTCGGCGCCGTCGTTGGCTTGGCCGGTCTTATGGTCTTCTCCGCCGACGATCAGGACATCGTGAAAGGATTCGTTGTCGCCAAAACCGTTCGAATTGCGGACGCGCTCAGTTCGGACGTAGTGAAACGGATCGGCAGTATCCCAATACAAAGCAACTGGAATCGAATCATTGGGAATGCGCGCCGTAATTACGTACGACATGTACGGTGCTTGCTTGGTATGCATGGCAATCAAGTCATTCACCGGAGTGTTGGTAGCGACGACGATCGACAAGGCCTTGATGGTCGGGCCATTCGCGGTTTCGACGACAGCAGTTTTCCCTCCGGTGAGCTTCGAGGCGTGCGTCGAACCGAAAACTTTGCCGCCGCGCTTTTGGATCCCTTCGACCAGTCCAATTAAATAACGCAGGGGATGAAATTGCGCCTGACCCTGATATCGCAAACAGGGGCCGGTTTCGTATGAAGAGAATGGCGCGCGTGCCACGCGTGCTATGGGAATGACGCCCGTGCGACGTGTCGCTTCCAGCTCCTCGTCGAGTTCATTTTGATCGTGCTCGGGATCTAAAAACAGATAGGCATCGACGCGGCGAAAATCGCAATCGATCTGCTCCAGCTCACTGATCGAGGCGATTTTGTGGAGCGCCGCAGTCAATGCTTCGGCGGCTAGTCGAGTACGCTCCTTGCCATGCGTTCGTTCGATTTCTACGTAGCGATCATCAAAGACATTCGAA
>JAYTAU010000628.1:0-2939 GCA_043737375.1 Planctomycetia bacterium | reverse complement strand
GCCCCACAGCACCGGCGATGAATGGCCGATGCCCGGCAAATCGATTTTCCAATTGAAGTCTTTGTCGGCCCACTCGGTCGGAATGGTCGTGGCATCGCTTTGTCCGGCACCGTTGGGCCCGCGGAACCGAGTCCACTCTTGTGCCCTTGCGGCATCGCTACCTATCAGCAGTGCCAATGTCAAAATTCCAAAACAGCGAATCCAGCACGAGCAAGGCGAACAGGGCATGAGGATAAACTCCGATAGCGCGAGGGCGTGGTGAGCAGTAAAACCGGCGGGAGATTGCGAAAAATCACAATCCGAAACCGTGGGGTAAAATCATCCAGCAGAAGATTGATAGTATCTCAAGCCGGGGCCGATGGCCAGCAGTTTAGCAGGCTAACCCCTTACGCGTTCGCCGGTTAGGGTGTCGAGCGACTTTCCGCAGCCCCGAAGTTCCGGAAAGAGCGAGATTCCGAGAGCTCAATGCGACGATAGAAATACTGTACAAATGCTATTGACTGTGAACAGGCGTATATTATATTTCAAACGAGTAGCCGATTGGCGCCGACTTCCGGAATATCCAACCTTTGGCGACTTTCGGCTGCCTTGCCGTCCGTGATCGATCCCTCTAACCCCGCAAACGCATCATGGCTGACCTCGATCAAATGACAAAGCGTCAGCGGTTGGTTTACGAATTTATCAAAGATAAAATTCGTAATCGCGGCTACGGCCCCACGGTGCGAGAGATCGGTGAAAACTTTGGCATCAGCAGCCCCAACGGCGTGATGTGCCATCTCAAGGCACTTGAGAAAAAAGGGCTGATCACACGCGAGCCCAACATGTCGCGGGCGATTCAGCTCACCAGCGAACCGATCGAAGAGAAGGGCTTGCCGCTCCGCGGGCGAATTGCAGCCGGTGTGCTGCACGAAGCGATCGAACAGACCGAACGTGTCGACTTCGAAAGCATGTTCAGTAAGAAGAACCTGTTCGTGCTGAAGGTCAGCGGCGATTCGATGATCGACGCGCAAATTGCCGATGGCGATTACGTTGTCATCCGGAAGCAGAAAGACGCCGCTGCGGGGCAGATCGTCGTCGCCCAGACGGACGAAGGCGAGGCGACGCTGAAGTACTGGTACCCCGAGTCGAATCGCATTCGCTTGGAACCGGCCAACAGCACGATGAAGCCGATTTATGTCAAGGACGCGAAGATTCTGGGCGTACTGGCCGGCGTGGTGCGGAAGATGGATTAATAGGCAAGCACTGTTGCTCAGCCCCCGGCTTCGCCGGGGGACGACTGATGAGTTGAGATCAAAATCGCTTGCAGTGTTTAAATATCTCCAAACCCCCTGCGAAGCCGGGGGCTGATTGTCGGTCTTGCCGCTCATCCCTCACCGGCTCGTTCCTCGCCACCTCTCCCGGAGGGAGAAGGATTAGAAACGACACACCCAGATTGCCGCTCGCTGCTCACCCCTCGCTGCCCGCTGCTCATCTCCCCGCTCACGCCGAACGTTCCAGCGTCTGCTCCTGATTCAGCTTGTTGTACAGCGTCTTCAGGCTGATGCCCAATTCATCGGCCGCTTTCGGCTTGCTGCCCGAGTTGCGTTCGAGCGCTTCGTGAATCGCCTGCATCTCGATCTCGCGCAACGTCATCGGCCCGAAGTTGCGAATCTGCGGTTCGCGAACACGGCGATGTTCGAGCTTATGCGGTAAGTGCTCGATACTGATCGGCAGCTTGTCGCACAGAATCGACGCGTGTTCGACGACATTGGCCAGCTCGCGCACGTTGCCCGGCCACGCGTGAGTCTTTAGCATCTCGACAACTTCCGGCGTGAACACGTCGTCGGTCGTACGCATACTGGGCATGCAACGCTGTAACAAATGTCGCGCAAGTACCGGCACATCGTCGATCCGTTGCCGCAGGCTAGGTAGCACAATTTCGAATGTGTTCACGCGGAACATCAAGTCCTCGCGAAAATCGCCGTTCTCGACCATCTCGTCGATGCGGCGGTGCGTCGCGCAGACGATGCGTACATCGACCGTGGTCGGATGGTTGTCGCCGACCCGGCGGATCTCGCCGCTTTCGAGCACGCGCAGCAACTTAGCTTGCATCGGCTTGGGCAGCTCGCCGATTTCGTCAAGGAACAGCGTGCCGCCGTTGGCGACTTCGAACAGACCGACCCGATGATCGTCGGCGCCGGTAAACGCGCCTTTGCGATGGCCGAACAGTTCGCTCTCGATCAAATTCTCGGGCAGTGCGCCGCAGTTGATCGCGACAAACGCTTGATCGGCGCGTAAGCTCTGATCGTGCAGCGCGCGAGCGACCAGTTCCTTGCCCGTGCCGGTCTCGCCTAAGATCAGTACGCTGCTGTGCGTCGGCGCAACCTTGGTGATCAGTTGACGAACGCGTTCCATACACTGGCTTTCACCGACCAGACGCGACGGGCCTTCATGCTTTTCGAGCCTGCGTTTGACCGCGCGATATTTGTTCGTCAGTTCGCGTTTATTGAAGACTCGCTGTAGCAGTGCCTCGAGCTCGGCCAGCTTACACGGTTTGGTCAAGTAGTCGAACGCACCATGTCGCAGCGCAGCAATGGCCGTATCGACCGACGACTTGCCGGTCAGAACAATCGCCTCTGTATCGGGCGAAAGTTCCTTGGCGCGCTGGATCACTTGAATGCCGCTTAGTCCCGGCATATCGAGATCGACCAACAGACAATCGTACGTGTTGCGTTCGAGCGCCGCGGCGGCGGTCGTGCCGTCGGGGCAGATCGTCGCTTCGTGGCCCATGCGGGTTAACTCAATGCGCATCAGCTCTTGCAGCGAACGTTCGTCGTCGGCAAACAACAGCTTCATACCTTTACGCGGCTTGGTAGCGATGATGCTTCTCCTTATGCTGCAAAGCGAGTGGCAGTGCGACGCGAAACCGAGAACCATGGCCCGGCCCTTCGCTTTCGGCG
>JAYTAU010000627.1:0-2945 GCA_043737375.1 Planctomycetia bacterium | reverse complement strand
CCCGAGCCTCCAGCCCCGCGCCTGACACGCCCCCCAGTCCCGAGACCCCAGTCCCGAGCCACCAATCCCCAATCCCCAGCCTCTAGTCCCGAGCCTCCAGCCCTTAACTCCTAACCCCTCTTTTCTGTAGCACTTCGCCGCTCGGCTCGCTTAGTTGAACTGGGGCGTGTCATCCGTGCAATCATCAGAAAGGCCCATCGGCAAAATGTTCGCTCAATCTATTCTTCGACGTTCATGGTTTGGTAGTCAAAATTCAAGCTCGAAGCGGTCTCGCCAGTCCGCCAAACTTCCGCGAAATCCCGCGTCACGCAGTTTCGAAACTCTTGAAGAGCGGGCCTGCTTCAGCGGCGTTCCGGTTCTCAACAGTCTGCCCGATTCGTCGAAGACGTTATATCTCGACTTCACGGGTCACTTCGAAGGCGATTGGGGACAACTGGACGGCGTGCTGGGCGACGACTGGCATCAGGGTGTTAGTACGCCGATGTTCAGTCTCGACAACGACGGCAACTTCAACTCGACCGAGATCGAGTGGATGACCGAAATCTGGCAGCGCGTCGCCGAGGATTTCGCTCCGTTCGATATCAATGTCAGCACGGTCGATCCCGGCAGCTTCGACGATCATCAAGCCATACGGATCTCGATCGGCGGTCACTGGCAGGACTGGTACGGATACAAAATCGGCGGCATCGCTCTGATCAATAGTTTCAAGTCTTCGGAGTTGTCCAACACCGCGTTCGTTTTCTCCGATGTGTTCGATAGCGCCAAGACCATTGCCGACGCCGTCAGTCACGAAGCCGGCCATACCTTCGGACTCGAGCATCATCATCTGATCGTCGACGGTCAAATTGACAAAGAGTACCATCCCGGCACGCCGGAATGGGGCCCCTTGATGGGCGCACCGTATCAATCCGAACGGACCACCTGGTCGATCTCACCTGTCGAAGACGGCCAAGCGCCCGGTCAAGGCGACCTGCAAATCCTCGCCAACGGCGCGGGGCTGGGTTACGTCGACGATGACTTCGGCAACGACATCAGCGAGGCCCTGTTGATCTCCGACCCCGAGAACACCACGATCGCGGGCCTGCTGAGTCCTTTTCAAGAAAACTTTTCTCCATTGGCCGATGTCGACTTTTTCGAGGTCAATCTGACGGGGTTTTCGATCAATTCGGCTTTGGTCACGGCCGGTTGGACGATCGATCTGAACGTGGCCGAGATCGGCGCGAATCTCGATGCCAAATTGAACATTTACGATGAGAACGGCAACTTGCTGCACACGATCGATCCCGACAATGAGCTGGGAGCGTCGATCTTCATCGCCTCGGGACACTACTTCATCGAAGTCGCTTCGCACGGCCAGTACGGAGACATCGGCCGGTTTTCGCTGAGCTTCAATTACACGGTCGATAAGCTCACGTTCAACGTCGAACTGGAACATCAACCGCTGATCGACATTATTTGCGATCCGCTCGGGCCGTACGCTCGCGTGAATGATTGGAACCAGTTGTTCGAACAATTAGGGCAGCGGGGACTCGAAGTTCTGTCCGTCAAATCGACGGGCGGCCTAGCTGCGCTGAATGTTCTGAAAGGCTCATCGCCCACTTTGCAAAGCCGCGAATTCGATTTGGTCAGTCTCGCGGATGATAAAGCGGCGCACGACACGCTGTTTGCGGGGGAGTTCTCGCCCGATGGGCTCGGCGCGCAAACTGGTGTCGTTAAACTTGGCGCCACGAAGAAAGCGATGCTGCGGTAGTCGACTGATATGGTCGCTACCGGCAAGTCAAAGTGTGCAGACGACACGCCTGCCGGTTCGAAATCAGTAATGACTTCGAACCGGCAGGCTGTTGGCACTTTATAAGGAAACTGCAACTGCGCCGACATCCATCGACTTTCGCTATGATTCGAAGTGACCGTCGAGCTTGTATTGGTTCCGGCTCCGCCGTTATTGCTTCTCAAAACAACTGCACTTGCGCATGTTCGACCACCGTTTGATAGGGCACGTTGGCCAGCGTGCCAAACAGCGCATGGCCGGTCAGCTTGGCCTGGGTCAAATGCGGCGAGGTCAATCCGCACAGCAACCGTGCAACCGCCGCCGCGTCGTTCAATGCTTTGGGATGTTGCTTTCGCAGCGCGATCGCTTGAGGCCAAACAGCTTCATCAATCGGGGGGAATTCGACGATAAAGTTATCTATTTCTTTAGGAGTAAATTCACTGCCCGGCGACTTCTGCAAACACCAGGTGCAATGTCCGCACGGCTCGGTGTGCTTTTCGCCGAAGTGCAAACCGAGCATGGCCACCTGGCAACCGCGGTGCTTGACCAGTGTGACGACTTGCTGCAAACGTTCGATCTCGCGCTTTTCGCGCGTCAGCAGCGCTTGATGCAGTTCTTTGCCCAATTGCGGACGACTTTGCGGCACGCGCAGTATTTTGTAGCGTAGTCGAACCCCTTCGGCTTTGACTTCGAGCAGACGTTGTTCGTGCAAGTAATCCAATGCGGCAATGATTCGTTGTCGATCGCTCTGAATCGTTTGGGCCGCTTGATCGACATCGATTCGCAGCCAGGTTCGACCCCGTTTGGCTTGGCGAAAAACCTGGGTCAGAAACTCGCGACGCTGCCCTTCGAAGCGCGCCAAAATGGCCGCCGACGGTTGCAATGCTTTGAACGAGTACGATGAATAATACGGTGTTCCGCCTGCGACATATCCTTGCAATTCCAAGTACGTCAGCAGCGTGCGCACGACCAACAGCTTAATGCCATGTTCTTTCGCTAGCTCATAAAAACTGACGTCGAACGATTCCCCCTGCGTGAACAATTCGTCGACCAGACTTTGCACCGCCGAAAGCGAGGGGGTGTCGCCATAGGCAAAGTTTTCCAACACGTTCAAATCGGCTCTGCACAAAAACATTTGGCAAATCGCCGGTTGACCGTCGCGGCCCGCGCGGCCGAT
>JAYTAU010000626.1:0-2947 GCA_043737375.1 Planctomycetia bacterium | reverse complement strand
TCGAATCGCGGTTCGGGTCACGGCCCGACTCGACCGGAGCGGCCTGATAACCGGCCTGCGATGAAGGATACGATACCGCAGGCGCGCCAAAACCAACGGGCGACAACGCCGCGGGCGCTTGCATCTCGATCGCTTCGCCGCCCCGCGCGTCTTGCGGCCCTTCCAAATCGGGCAACGCCCGGGCCACATCTTCGGTCTTGCGCGTGCGCTGCAATGTCGATAGCGCGCTGAGCCAACTGGTGTCACTGCAAAATAGAAACACACCGTCCGGATTCGCGAACCAGTGCAACGGCGAGGGCCCCTCGGGCACTTCGCGGACGCGCAAGCTGAGGTTCGAGGCGGTCATCAGATCGCGCTCTTGCTGTTCGCCCGATGAGCCCAGCACCAAAAACACCGGCGTGGTAGTCAGATCGATGCCGTGGTCGCGCAGCGCGGCGATGCCAGCACGCCAGGCGAAGTCGATATCGGGGAACTGCGAGCTTTCGCCTTCGAGCCAAAGTTTCAGCGAGCGATGCAGCACAATTGGAATCAACACCAACAAACAGAGGACGGCCGTGATGCGGCCCGCGGTCATCGAGTGCCGCCAAGGAATGCTGGCCGGGTCGATCAAAAATGCGATCCAAGCAGTCAACACGACGGCCATCAGCACGAACAGCACGAACAGCGCGGCTTTGGCCGGCAACGATAGCCCGAACAATTTGCGGGGTCCGGCGGCAATGGCGCCGAAGAATCGGCGAAAGATGCCCGGCGGTTTTTTTTCAGGTTCGGCGGCCGCGCTCATGAGTCATCCATCCGTGTCTGCTGCTTGCCGATTTTCCCTCTCCCTCGGGGAGAGGGCAACGAGGAACGAGCGGGTGAGGGAGATTAGGAATGCTTAACGTCTTTAGAAGTCCTATCCCAACCTCGAAGCGTCAGCGAGGAACTGCCTTTGTTTTTTGTCATTCCTCGCTGACGCTTCGCGCTTAGGATCAATATTGTCACCGCACTTAAACAATAAATACCACATAAAACATTGCCACACATACGCTCAACAACACGGCCGAGGTCCACGCCCAAACGACCAGCGGCTTGGTTCGTAGCGGGGTCGCGCCGGCAATCTGTCGTCGCGGACCGGCCAGCACCGGCCGCCCCTGACCGAGTCGAATGGCCAGCGACGCCTGCTTGGCCCAGGACTCCAAATCGGGCGGCAGCCCGTGCGCTTGCGTAAACATGGCGGCCATCATCGAATCGCGATACAGGCCGCGAAAGCCCAGCACCACACAGACGTAAAATACTTCGAGCGCGTCGCGGCGCGATAGGGTCGAGGCTTCTTGGGCCCGCACGTAAAACATTTCGTTGCAAAGTCGTGTGTTGAACAGTTCGACTTCAAGTACGTTGTTGCTCCACCATTCGCGCCCTTGCCAAGGCGCTTCGAGCAACACTTCGTCGATCCAGGATACGATGCCGTATTTGGCCAAGTCCCATTCCTGACCTGCCCCGACGATCGCTTGCGATTGATCGATCAGGGCCTTGATGCGCAGCCGCTCATCCTGCGGTGAAATCCGTTCGTCGCGCGAAATGCGATCGAGCAGTTCCAGCACATGCAGAAAGATCGGATCGATGGCTTGGGCGAATTTCGGCGTCATCTCAATTGCAGAAGTAAAAGCCGCGAATAGATACGAATGGACGTGAATAAGGATGCGAAATTTTTCGTGCTGTTACGTCGAAGAACATGGCTCGGTTCAAAAAACGTGGCCCATAACAGTGCGGACCCGCTGCGTTCACGCCATAAACGCGACCAATGGTCGCGGCTTTACAAAATCAATTTAATGTCTTCACATTCGCGTCCATTCGCGGCCAATAACTTGCTTTGCTAAGCCTGCGTGGGCACGGCGAACAGCGCGAATTGCAACGTCGCCGGTTTGCCGCGCGCCGAGACCACCATCCGGCGTTCGCCTTGCAGCCGATCACGATTGAGAATCAAAGAGTCTTTCAGCCGCATCGCCAAACTTTGCGTCTCTTGCACGTCGCGCCACGCGGGCGTGTCGCGCCGATCGACTTCGAAAAACAACCAGTCCCGCCGCGCGGGCAGCGCGCGGATCGGACGATCGACCAACATCAGGTTCAAGCCGGCTGCGCGATTCTTGAATAAAATCTCGACCTGCCGACTGCTGCCGAATTTCCAATCCAACATGCCGGGCGAGAGCAGTTCGCGCATTTCGGCCTCGGACAGCTCGCCTTTATTGACTCCGATGTACCATTGCCAATCGGAGTTGAACCACTTGGGTTCCAGGGTGACTTGCATGCCCAGCCCGACGCCGATCAGATAACGCTGTTCGAACTCGTAGTCGCGGACCATGTTGATCAGCGTCTCGATCCGCGTACGAATCCAGGAGAAAATGCGAGCCAAATCGTCGTGATCGTACGGCGGAATTTCTTCGGTGCGGCGTTCGCGACTAAAGATCGAGAGCTGACCGACGACTCGCGCCAGCTCGACATAGGCCGTGAACGGATGCACGCCTTGCGCGGCCGTCATGATCGACAGCGTGCCATGCGCCACATTCAATTGCGAGAGCATGAGAATGCGGTCGGTGTCGCCCGGATCGCGGCTGTCGAGCCCGATGCCGCGGTTGATGATCTGCTGGCTGAGGACTTCGATCTTTTGGCCGATGATGTCGCTGATGGCGCGCACGATGTCGCGACCCAACGCCGGCCAGGCCCCGATCGAAAGCACCGGCGGAATGTAATCGGGGTCAAGACGCGGGACCGCTTGCTCTTCGCCGGCACGGCGAATCCGCGCAATCGGCAGGACTTCGTAGCCGGAGAGATCTTGAGTCGAGAGCATCAGCCGGGCATTGATGGCGCGGACCTGAATCGACTGGTCGCCGCCCCCTTGGCTTTCGTCTTGCGTCGGCACTTCGGCTTGCAGATAGCGCGTGCGATCGAATTCGCCGGGCTGACCGACATT
>JAYTAU010000625.1:0-2950 GCA_043737375.1 Planctomycetia bacterium | reverse complement strand
TAGAAGACCTCGAACATCAATCCGCAGACGATCATCGACCCCAACGCGGCAACCCACGGTCGGCGCTGTCTGACTGACATGGCTGCGGTTTCTGGTGTCGCGTCGAGTGTGTTCGTTGCCAGGTTCATCGCAATGCTCTTACCGGTTAACGACACGGCGTGCCAGCGAGACGGTGAAGATCCCCGCCTCGTCGATTTCCATGGCCACTTTTTCGAACCCGGCCGTTCGCACCAATTCGTCCAGCTCTTCCTGAGTTCGTCGGCGCATGACCCAGGGCTTTTGATCGCGATTGATCAGCACGCGCGCGATCATCTCAAGTTGCGGATGCCAGGGTTGTCCGGTGTAAACCAAGTAGCCGCCGGGTTGCATCGCATCGGCGATTCCGCGTAACGATTCTAAGACTTGCCCGTTGTTGGGAAACAGTTCGTACAAGCCCGAGACAATCGCCACGTTCGGCGCAGGCTGCAAAATTGCCAGCGAGCGACGATCGAATGCATCACCCGGTTCGAACACTACATTGGTCAGTCCTAGCTTGGCCGCTGTCTGCTTGCCGACTTCCAAATTGGCTGGTGTGAAATCCCGCAAGAGTGCGGTGATTGGAATTTGCGGCAACGCTGCCATAGTGTCGAGCACATAACGTCCGCAACCGGTGGCGACATCTAAAATTCGCACCGGCTGACCTGTTTCATGGACGCGTCGAATGGCCGTCGTCAGCAATTTTTCCAGATTGACTTTGCGTTGGCGAATACCGGCCCAGCCGGCGCTATTGAGATAGTTCGAATCAATCCATTTGCCGATGCCCAACGCACCTTGCGGCTGATTCTCGTACACATAATCGAGCGATCGGCCCGAATCGAATCCGGTTCGCCAGCCAATTCCAATCCCCTTGCTTAATCGGCCGAATGTTTGCAATGCGATGCGTTGCAGGGCAAAGAACCATCGTCGCGGTGAAAAGATCGACAGACGACGGGTCAGCTTGTCATACTCGCGCTGCGTGTAGCCATGTTTGTCGGCGTCGAGCAGGCTGGGTAACGCAGGCGCAGATTCGAACGAGCTGGTGATGAAGCCGCGCAGCTCGTCGAGGACCAAATGTCGATCACTTTCATGCAGCACGTCGTGATACATGCCCTGGAACACCCGCATACGCTTGATCGGTGAACTGAGCGCGTCGAAAAACTTGTCTTCGGCCGATAGTTCAACGACCCAATCGGCATCGCCGGCCACCAGCAGCGTGGGCACGCGAATTGCGCCGGCGTCGGCCATCAGTCGCGTTGACGCATCGTACAGTCCGAGCAAAATGTTCACGGCAATCGCTTTGGCAATCAGCGGGTCAGCGTCGTATCGCGCCGCCTGTTCGCGATCGTGCGTCAACATGGTCGACTTGACATAACTCTTGACGAACTGTTTTTTTCCTTTCTTGAACCACTGCTGCAATCGCAACGCGGGTATCGCCAACGGCACATACAGTTTGACGCGTAGCGCCGGAGTGGCCAACACCAACGCGCGGATCGGCGGAGCGTAATCGTGTATCCAGGCCGAAACCGTCACGGCACCCACGCTATGCGCAATGACGATGAGATTGCCGTACGGAATGTTGTACGTCTCGGAAACGTGACGAACAAAACAGTCAACGTCTTTGACCATACAACCAAAGCTGGGCGCATACCCGCGATCTCCGGGCGAGCGACCGTGACCGCGCGCGTCCCAGGCAAACGCTGCGACGCCATCCAGCTTCAGCCCCTCGACCACGTCGGACAATCGGCCCGAGTGTTCGTGCCCGCGATGAAACAGAATGACGGCTTTGTCGGTCTTAGTTTCGTTGGATCGTGGCTCGGGTAGCCAAGCTCGATAAAACAGCTCAACGCCATCCCACGTAGCGAACGTGTGTTCGGTGGGAATTGCGTACTGGGCAATCGCCGAAGAGTTGGTGTTAGTCGCACGGGACGATTGGTCGGTCAATGACGTAGCGATAGGGATACCCCATTAGTTCGAGGAGCTTACGGCGCGCGGCGGTCAAATTCTGATGTTTCTGCAATGCCTGCGCGCTTCTTATCCAACGCGCGCATGATGCGCGATAAACGAATGGCAATCGACTGCACACAGCCGATCACAATCACAAAGTAAGTCCAATCGAGTACCGTCCAATCAAGTACCGTCCAATCGAAACCTGCGGAGGCGCGCCACACGATCGGCCGATCGGACCAAACCAATACCAACGTAATCAGCGCACCGATGGCCAGCGCCACCATCCGCCAAGGTTTGGCCATCACGCCGCTGAATTCGCGTTGCACACCGACCGCCTGACCAAACGTGCCGACATAGGCCACCAGCAATGCGAAGATCGCGGCCCAATACCCGCCAATCACATGGCAATAACCCGAATGCGCGGCACCCACAAAGATCAGCACGTCCGACACACGATCTGGAACGTCATTGAGAATTTCGCCCCGCGGGCCGGCCTTGCCCGAAGCCAGCGCGACCATGCCATCGAGCATGTTCATCCAGAGCCGCACGAAGCAACAGAAGACGGCCGGCAGTATCAACCAGGGCCAGTTCGCCGACTGCCAAAAACAGATACCGGCAATGGCCGCCGCGACGACCGAGCTATACGAAATCGTGTCGGGATGAATATCGTACTTCAGACAAAACCGCACCGCGCCTTGGGCCATGCCGCGAAAGATATCCGCAATGGGCCGGCGAGACGAAGGTTGATAAGTGCTCATGCTACCCCGCGAACCACAAGTACGAACGGATAAACACCGATGGCGCCACCGACGTGTGAATACTGACGACTAATCAATCCCTAAGAAAAACCTTTTGTTAAATGCGGCATGTCCGCTATGCTAAATTTCGCGATTCATCGCCCGTTCTACGTTCGCCGGGCGCAAGAAAACCGCGGCCCTAACTCTAACATGGGGTTATACCCGTCGATAGACCGGTTGGTTTGGCC
>JAYTAU010000624.1:0-7302 GCA_043737375.1 Planctomycetia bacterium | reverse complement strand
CGCGCCAAACCGGTTACATCCAGCACAAGTGGGCAAATCTCGACGTAAACCGCCAATTCATGGCGAACTTGCAGCAAGATTTCGCCGCCGTCACTTTGCTGCCGGCGGTCGGCGACGACGAACCTTTGGTGCGCAGCTACCTGCAACATTTCTTCGTCGATGCCAAGGACTTCAAAGAGTATGTGCCGTACATCGAAGATCTATACCTGAAGCATCTGTTTGCCGAAACCAAGATCGTGCATGGGCTCGGCGATGCGGAAACCTGGTACTCGATGCTGCCGCCGTCGATGTATCAGCAGCTCAAGGAGCGAATCGACCTGGATTTTGCTTTTACCAATAAAATCGAATTCGGCGTGAATGAAAAAGTGGCGTTGGACCTGGATGTCAAGAATGTCGACACGCTGATCGTCAAGGTGTTCGAGATCAACACGCAAAACTTTTACCGCGCCCAATTGCGCGAGGTCGGCCCCGACGTCAATCTGGACGGCTTGGTTGCCAACGAAGAAAAAACCTACAACTACAAAGAGCCGCCGCTGCGCCGAGTGCGCCGGCATTTCGAATTTCCGACGTTGAACAAACGCGGCGTGTATGTAATCGACTTTATCGGCAACGGCCGCAGCAGCCGAGCGCTGATCCGCAAAGGAAAGTTTCGCTTGCTGAACCGGACCAGCACCGCCGGACAAATTTTCACCGTGCTGAACGAACAGAATCAACGGGTCGACAACGCCGTCGCCTGGTTAGCCGGAATCGAGTACCAGGCCGACAAAGATGGTACGATCGCCCTGCCCTTTTCGAATCAGCCCAGCCGCCAGCCCCTGGTGATCTCGGCCGACGGCTTCTCGTCGCTCGAACACTTTCAGCAACAGTCGGAGCAGTATCAGCTTTCCGCCGCGATGTTTGTCGATCGCGAGCAACTGATCAGCCGCCGCAAAGCGATGTTGATGATCCGCCCGCGATTATCACTGAATGGAACTCCCGTTTCGCGCAAAGTGCTGGAGGACGTGCGACTGGCGATCACCTCGACCGATTTGGACGGCGTGGCGTCGACGCGCGAAATCGTCGATCTCAAGCTGTTCGACGATCGCGAAACCGTGCAAGAATTTCAAGTTCCGCACCGACTGGCCAACATTCGCTTTTTATTGCGGGCCAAGGTCCAAAATCAAAGTCAGAATCAAAAAGTCGACCTGGCCGTCGAGCAGTCGTTTTCGATCAATGAGATCGATCGCACCGATAAAACCGAGGACCTACATTTCTCGCGCGTCGGCGACGACTACGTAGTCGATCTGCTGGGAAAAACGGGCGAACCCAAGCGGGACCGCGGACTGCAAATCTCGCTAAAAATGCGGAATTATACCCAGCCGGTTCACGTGACGCTAAGTACCGACGCACAGGGTCGTACTACCCTGGGCACCTTGCCCGAGGTCGTCAGTGTGACCGCCACGGCAGCCAACGGTGTCGCCCACACCTGGGTTTTGCGTCACGACGAACACACCTATGCGCAAGCGATGCATGGCGTAGCGGGGCAGCCGATTTATGTGCCTTATATGGGAACCGCCGAGAAGCCCTCGCGCGATGAGATTTCGTTGCTGGAACTGCGAGGCGATAACTTTGCAATCGATCGATTCGATGCCGTGACCATCGAGGGCGGGCTACTGAAAATCAGCAAGCTGCCGGCCGGCGATTACTCTCTGCTACTGAAAACCGGCAACAAACAAATTCGGCTGCGGCTGACCGAGGGACCGCGCGAGGCGGGCTTCGTACTCGGAAACTTCCGCAAGCTCAACGTACCGGTCAACGCGCCGCTGCAACTCAAACCGATCGAAGTCACCGAGAAGACCATTCGCATTCAAGTGCAAAACAACAGTAAGGTCGCGCGGGTGCATGTGTTCGCCACGCGTTTTCAACCGGCCTTCTCGGCCTATAACAACCTCAGTAGCATCGTCGGACCCGAGCCATTACTCGTCACCACACCGCGTGTCGAGTCGCAGTATGTCGCGGGCCGCAATATCGGCGATGAGTACCGCTACATCATCGACCGCAAGTTTGCCCGCCGCTTTCCCGGCAACATGCTCGAACGTCCCAGCCTGTTGCTCAACCCCTGGGCGATTCGCAGCACCGAGACCGGTCAACAGATCGCCGCCGAAGGCGAAGCGTTCAAAGGCGAGCCCAAGCCCGCTCTTACTCAAGCGACAGGGGGCGGTTTAGCCGCCGCGGTATCGGTTCCCCAAGCGGACTTTGCCAACTTGGACTTTCTGGCGGTCAGTTCGACGTTGCTGCTCAACGAGTCGACCGATGAAAAGGGCATTCTGGAAATCAAACGAGAGGATTTGGGCGGGCATCAAGAACTGTTGATCGTCGCCGTCGATCCCGAGAACACCGCCAGTCGCATCGTGACTTTGCCGGCAGGAAAAAGCGAACACCTCGATCTGCGATTGGCCAAGGGGCTCGATCCCGCTAAACACTTCACACAACAGAAACGCATCAGCCTGTTGAAGACGAAAGAGACGCTGACGATCGCCGACATTACCAGCACGCGGTTCGAGAGCTACGACAGCCTGGGTCGGGTGTATTCGCTGTATGCCACGCTGAACGGCGATCCGAAAATGGTCGAATTCAGTTTTGTCTCAACCTGGCCCTCGCTCAAAAACGCGGAGAAGCAAGCACTGTATCGCAAGTACGCCGGCCACGAGCTGCACCTGTTTTTGTACAAGAAGGATCCCGAGTTCTTCAAGACCGCGATTCGCCCGTACTTGGCCAATAAAAAGGAAAAGCAGTTCATCGATCGTTGGCTGCTCGATGACGACTTGCAAGAGTACTTGCTGCCGTGGAACTTCGAGCAACTCAATACACTGGAGCGCATTTTGTTGTCGCAGCGACTGGCCGACGAAAAAACCAATATTTCGCGGCTGATCAACGATCAGTTCGCGCTGTTGCCGCCGAATGCCGATCGCTTCAACCAACTGTTTCAGACAGCGATCAAAGGGAGCGATCTTGACATCGGCGATCGCCTTGGCCTGCGCGGTGCGCAGCTTAGATACACGATAGCCAAACCAATCTACGAAACCAAAACCGGCGAAGCGCTCGGCGAAATTCAGTTGGACCAACTCAAACTGGCCGATGGTATCGCGAGCAATTCTGCGCCTGCATCAGAAAAAGCCGCGATGGATGCCCCCGCTCCTCCCGGAATGGCACTCAGTCGCGCGGCGGGACGAGCCGACGGGGCCAAAAAAGAGTCGGATGGTCGCCGCCGAGATACGTTGGATCGCAGCCGCGATGCGAAAGGCCTAAAAGATAAAGACAGCGATGGTGAGACCGAATATTTTGCCGACGATTTTTTAAAGCGTAAACAAATACAACAGTATTACCGCAAGCTCGATAAGACCATGGAATGGGTCGAAAGCAGTTATTTCAAACTGCCGCTCGATCAACAGACCCCGGCCTTGATCAGCACCAACCCCTTCTGGCGCGACGTGGCCAATCACGATCCCAAGCGGGAGTTCGTTTCGACCAATCTGGCCGAGGCTAGCCGAAACTTTCCGGAAATGCTGACGGCGCTCGCGCTGTTGGACCTGCCGTTCAAAGCCGACGAACATCAAACCGAGTACAAAGAACAACAATTGACGCTGACCGCGGGCAGCCCGATGATCGTGTTTCACGAAGAAATTCAGCCGGCGATCGCGGCGTCAAAGCCCGCGAAGGGTGCGGACGGAGCGGAACTTAAAACCGGGGCCGAAAGCGCGGCCGAGAGTTCGATCTTGGTCAGCCAGAATTTTTTCCGCCACGGCGATCGGCATCGCCAAATCAACAACGAGCAAGTCGATAACTTCGTCACCGAAGAATTTCTGGTCGACACGGTCTACGGCTGTCACATCGTCGTGACCAATCCCACCTCGTCGCTCAAAAAGGTCGACGTGCTTTTGCAAATTCCGGTCGGAGCCATGCCGGTCAGCAACGGACAAGTCACGCGCAGCGTCCATGTCGCGTTGCAACCGTATCACACGCAAACGCTCGAGTATTACTTTTACTTTCCGTCGGCCGGCAAATTTGCCCATTATCCGGTGCAGGTCGCCAATGAAGGCAAAATCTTGGGGTTTGCCGCACCGTTTACGTTCAACGTGGTCAAAGCGTTGACCAAAATCGACAAGCAATCGTGGGACTATATCTCGCAATACGGCTCGGTCGATGATGTCGTCAACTTCATCAAGACGCAGAACGTGCTGCAGGTCAATTTGGATCGCATCGCCTGGCGGATGCAAGATAAGGCCGTGTTCAACCAATTGATCAAGCTGTTAGCCGGACGGCATATCTACAACAACACGCTCTGGTCGTACAGCGTCAAACACAATGCGCCGGCCGAGATCAAGCAGTTTCTGCAGTTCGCGACCAACTTCGTGCAACAGAGCGGCGCTTGGCTCGACAGCCCGTTGTTGGTCATCGATCCGATCGAACGCAAAACGTACGAACAGATGGACTATCGTCCGTTGGTGAATGCCCGAGTGGGGCAGTTGGGCCGGCAGCGCGAAATTCTCAACGACCGCTTCCTCGCCCAGTATCAACGGTTGATGCATATTTTGTCGTACCGTAGTGAGTTGGATTCGATCGAATTGATGACCGTCACGTATTATCTGTTGCTGCAAGACCGTGTCGAAGAGGCCGTCGCGCACTTCGATCGGGTCAAGCTCGACCAACTCTCCACCAAATTGCAACACGATTACTTCGCGGCGTACCTGAACTTCTATCGGGCCGAGCCGGCCGCCGCAAAAAAAATCGCGGCAAAATACGCCGAGTATCCGGTGGAAAGCTGGCGATTGGCATTCCTCGAGATCGTCAAACAGGCCGACGAAATCGTCAACAAAGCCGAAGTCGCGGTCGTAGACGATAAGGATCGCACGCAACTTCAGACTAGTGCTGCCGCGGCGACGCCGTCGTTCGATTTCACGGTTGAAGCCCGCACCGTGAAGCTGAACTTTCAGAACCTGAGCGAAGTTCGCGTCAATTACTATCGCATGGACATCGAACTGTTGTTCAGCCGCAACCCGTTCGTGCAAAATGAATCGAAGCAGTTTTCGTACATTCTGCCGAACGCTTCGCAGACGATCAAACTACCGGCCAAAGGAACGAGCCATGAGTTCCCGCTGCCCAAGGAACTGGCCAATACGAATGTGTTGGTCGAGATCAGCGGCGGCGGTCAAACCATCGCCCAGCCGTATTATTCGAATGATTTACGCGTGCAGACCATCGAGGCGTTCGGTCAGGTGCATGTCACCGGCGGCACCAAGTCGACGCCCCTCTCCAAAGTCTATGTGAAAGCTTATGCGCGTATGAAAGACGGCACCGTGCGGTTCTACAAAGACGGTTACACCGATCTGCGCGGGCGATTCGACTACACGTCGCTGAGTACGAACGAACTGGACTTTGTCGAGCGGTTCTCGCTGTTGATACTGAGCGACGACTACGGTGCGGCGGTCAGAGAAGCCAAGCCGCCGAAACGATGAGGAGCGAGGATGAGCAGCGAGGGGTGCGGGAGTGGAGGAATGAAGGATGTGGGGGCGGCAAGTTAAAACGTGTGCCACTGACTCTGCATGTGTTCGCGTGGCCGCGGAAGGTAAATACGTTTCGCGAAGATTAAGCCCTCATACCTCGTTCCCACGGTCCCCCGTGGGAACGCCTGCGTCGGCCGCTCCGCGGCCACCGAGTCGCATTGACGGTTGTTCATCAACTAGCCGCATGGACGCGGAGCGTCCAGTCAAAGCGTTCCCACGCGGAGCGTGGGAACAAGAACATTAAACGATCGTGCCCGACTGCGGATCGACTCCCACGCCGCCGGTCAGTTCGACGAGCGCATCGAGCACCAATAGGAGTGCCCCCGGATCGAGCATTTCATCTTCGGTATCGGCGGCCGCACCACTTGCACCGACTTGTTCGAAGTGCAATATGTCCAGCCGCGCATCGCACTCGGGCAGCCGAGCCAGTTTCCGTTTTTCTTCGGGCTCGGTCGCGACCGGCTTCATCTCTAATGCAAGTTCGACCCCCTGCTCGTTGACTTCTTCGCCGCCCAAGTAACTGATGTCGAGCGCGGCGTAATCTTGCGGCGAACGAATCGTCACACTTTCGAAGCGGCCGGCTTCATCGGCGGTGGGACTAATCAGTTCGAACCGCGGGTTGAGCCGCTGCAATGTTTTGCTGAGTTGAGCGAGTGTGGGCCGCCGCGGCGAATCGAATAGCACGAAGTAAGTCTCGCGCCACTTGTAGTTGTCGTTCTCGAACGTCGACATGACCGGCTGCCTTAATGAGATGCTCACGCCCCGAGTTTCGAATACATGATCATACCGGGCACGTTAGCAGGCTGGCAACCGAGTGAAATGTCACAACATCAGCCCGGCGATGGCATCGGCAGCTTTACAGGGCATAACTCGCTGCTCACCGCCCGTCCCTCGCTGCTCGCCCCTCCTCCTTACCCTTCCCACTGATCCTGATCTTCTTCGGGACCGACGCCCCCTTGCCAGACATCGAGCGCCTCGAGCATCGAATCGCGTTCGACCAGCGACGACCAGATCGACTCGCCTTGTTCCAGGCGAATTTCGTATTGTCCTTCGCGTTCGCAATCGTCGGCGCCGCAAAAATGGGGCGTGGCGGCCACCCACATCACGCGATACAGTGGAATGTACTTGTCGTCGACAACGCAAAAAATGGATGATGACATGGAAGCTCTCGATGGCCCTCACAACTCAAGTTTTTATAAGACTTGATCGAATGCCCGACCGGAGTAAACTCGGCCGCTCGCTAAACGGTCAATCCAACCGACTTGTATTCTACTCCGTCTAACTTCCTAGTTCGATCGAACGCTGCGTCGCGGCCTCGACGGCATTGATAAGTGCCGCGCGAACTCCACCGTTCTCCAAAACTTGCAAGCCGGCGATGGTCGTACCGCCGGGACTGGCGACCCGGTCTTTCAACACGGCCGGGTGTTCGCCCGTTTCCAGTACCATGCCCGCCGCACCCATCACGGTTTGCGCGGCTAAGGTCAGGGCGATGTCGCGCGGCAGACCCATGCGCACACCACCATCGGCAAGCGCTTCGATCATCAAGTATACGTACGCCGGACCGGAGCCCGACAACCCCGTGACCGCGTCGAGCAATTTTTCTTCAACGGCGAACGACCGCCCGACCGCGTTGAGCAAGCGACCCACCAACTCGCCGTCGGCAGTCGTCGTGTTGGCACCCAACGCGTAGGCACTGGCACTTTGTCCGACCAGGCAAGGCGTGTTAGGCATCACACGCACCAAGCGTGCGCCGGGCAAT
>JAYTAU010000623.1:0-7309 GCA_043737375.1 Planctomycetia bacterium | reverse complement strand
AGGTACTCGCAATACTTGCGATAGTCTTGCTTGCGCGCGGCAGCCGCAATGGCATCGTAGGTGGCCTGCGGCGAATCTCCCGAGTTGCAACCGATGCACGTGGAACACCAAAACATCAGCAACGCGACCGCAGAAATTCGATTAGCACGAATCATCGAGTCCAGACTCCAGTTGCAATTCATAAAACCTCGCGTAAAGGTGCTAAGGCGCAAAGCAAAATTTCGCATTAACACGAAGCATCAGCGAGGCGAACAACCTTCAAAACAACAATGACGAATAATTTAACAGAAGTGAATCGAGGAAACAGCGAATATAATTGCGAATCCAACTCTGGTACCTTCTGTTCGCGATATCGGTAGCGAGTTGCGTCCGACGCTCTGGGTATTTATTGTCAAAGCGTATTCGATCAATCGCTGGTTACGAACTGCGCCTAACATAACGCGAAGCGCCGGCGAGGCAAGTGCATAAGTTGCAAGATTTCCTCGCTGACGCGGCAATGCTCTAAACGATGCTGCTCTTCAAAAAGAAGTTCCTGCCGGCCATTCGCGCCGGCGAGAAGACCCAAACCATCCGGCTCTGGAAGCACCGGATGATGCGTGCCGGGCAGCGCAGCTACATTCCCGGGGCCGGATACATTGCGATTTCCGCAGTCGATGAAATCGCGCTGTCCGAACTGACCGATGCCGACGCTCGGCCCGATGGTTTTGCATCCGCTGCGGCATTGCGGGCCGAGATCGAACAACTCTACCCGGCACAGTTAGCGGCCGGGCATCGCGCGTATCGCATCACGTTTGCATTGCTCTCGCCCGAGGAACAGCGGGCCGCCGCCGAGACGGCGCGGGCGACAAAATTACAAGCTCGCAGCGCCGGCGAGTGACTTTCGCGTCAAGTACAAGTCACTCGTTGGCGCTACGAGCTTGTATCAGCGAATCGCTTCAAAAGCATACAACTTCATCCGCTCGTCACTGCTCGATCTTCTCGCCGCCGGCACGCGTCAGCAGGGCCTTGAGTTGCTCTTTACCGGTCGTGTCTTTCAAGAACCGCACACTGCCGTCGGCAAACGCGGATAGAAAACCCCCTTCACGCATGCCCAATAGACCGGCCATTGGGTCTTTCTCGTCGAACTCGATGTCGTCCGGTTTCGTCCAGATGACGACCGACTTGGGTCCGGCTTCGACGATCAGAATCGTATTGCTGGTGCCGTCGCGCATTTGAGCAAACGTGGCCCCTTTGTTGTCGTGAAAGACCGTCTCCTTGCCGCGTACGACCACGTAACTGGTTTTGCCCGCTTCAAGCGGCACATCCGCAGGGTTTTCGAATAACTTCGGCATCTTCTCGATCAGCTTTTTGTTATGGTCGCTATCCCACGGTTCATCCTGTTTGAATTGCTGGTAAAGATCCGACTCTTCAATATATGGCAGCATTTGCACGCGCCAACTTAAGAGCGGCTTGGCTTGTTTGTCAGTCGTGGCGGCCGGCGGAAAACGCTTGTGAGCATCAGCATGATTATGCATCGCCAGCGCCAACTGCTTGAGGTTATTCATCGATGTGTTACGCCGGGCACTTTCGCGGGCCTGCGTGATCGGATTGCGGAACAACCCGCCCAAACGGCCGGCGGGGGGAGCGTCTTTGTCTGCGGATTTATCGGTCTTTGATGCGTCTTGCTTGGTTTCGACCTGTTTTACATCCGATTTAGTCGTTTCGCTTTTATTCGTCTCGACTTTCTGGACGACATCGGCTGCCGGCGCACTGCTGCAAGCGATCGAGATCGCCGCAATGAACAACGTTTGCATGGTGAACCGAAATCGGAAAGACGTGCAGAACATAGCGTGACCCCATTGGAGATTGAACTGGGATTCAAAAGTATCCGACGCATTAGCTGAACAAAGCTGCGGCTAAAAAGCAACTTTTCCCGAGTGCGATCTCATTGTTTTACTCCTCCTTGGACATTTTGGCTTGATCCTGACCGGCGCGGGTAAATAGCGCCTTGATGTCTTCCTTGCTTATCGACTCGCTGAGAAACCGCACGCTGCCATCGGCAAATGCCGCGATGAATCCCCCCTCGCGCATGCCCAATAGACCGGCCCAGGGGTCTTTTTCGTCGAACTCAATGTCTTCGGGTTTGGTCCAAACAACCGCCGACTTAGGCCCGGCTTCGACAATTAAAATAGTTTTACTGGTGCCGTCGCGGATCTCGGCGAACTTCGTTCCCTTGTCGTCGTGAAAGACGGTTTCCTTACCGCGCACGACCAAGTAGCTGGTAGTGCCGGCTTCGAGCGGAATGCTCGATGGATTTTCGAACAGCTTGGGCATCTTGTCGATCAGTGGTTTGTTGTGATCGCTGTCCCATGCTTCATCGAGTTTGAATTGTTTGTACAGCGCCTCTTGTTCGATGTAGGGCAGCAAATGCACGCGCCAACTCAACAGCGGCTTACCCGCTTTGTCGACCGACGCAGCCGGTGGAAAATGCTTGTTGTTATCGGCATACATATGCATCGCCAACGCGAATTGTTTTAGGTTATTGGTGGATTGCGAGCGACGGGCCGATTCGCGAGCCTGGGTGATCGGATTGCGGAACAGCCCTCCCAAGGGTCGCTTTGCGACCGGCGCGCTGTGCGTTGGTTTGGCATCGTCGTTGGTAGGCTCGGTTTTCTGTGACCCGTCGGCTACGACTGTGGGCGGCTTCGCCTTGGCATCGTTTACCTTCGTGTCGAGATCGCGAGGCGAGGCTTTCCCAATGGTCAGCTCATAGCGAAATTCGTAATCCTTGCCACGACGACCATGCGCCACCGGACCGATCAGTGTCGCCACCTTGCCCTTGTATTCGTAGTCGAAGGACTTGCCGGTGACGGGGTCGATGGGGACCGGCACGGCGGTGATATCGGCGAGGGCGGCGGGGAGCTTGCCGTCATGATCCGCGGCGTACATGCGGATGGCTTCGACCGTAGCCAAGGCTGCCAGCTTACGATCGAGCCGAACCGTGGCGGATCGCGCAACATTGACGGCCGGCACTAGCAGCCTGGCCAGCGGCAGTATTTCACGGCGACCCGACTCTCCATCCAGCGTTCGCTCAGCCTTGGTCAACGGCCCGACCGCTTGCCAGTAAGGAATGTACGACCATTTGAAAGACTCGTCGCGCAAGTACTCGAACGTCGAGCTGATATGCAGCAATAGCACTTGCGCCATCGGCATGGCTTCGATCTGCTTTTTCGGCCAACCGACGGCAATCAGATCGGCCTTGGCCTGCGGAAATTTGAACGTAGTCCACGCGGTGAAACCCACCGAGGCCATAATCGAACGCGGAGCATCGGTCGAAATCATCGGCATCATTCGCTGTAGACCGACGCCGAATTCAGCCAGTTTACTATTCCATTGTTCTTCACTGAGCTGCTGTTTATCCACATCTTTCAACTGCGGAAACATCAACATAATTCCGTCGCTCTCCATCTCCATCGCCATTCGCAAATCGACGAACGGTCGGGGTAACGCGGCAAACGACCAATACAAATTCGGACACGCGGGCGATTGCACCAGCTCGCGCAATTGCTCGGTCATCAGACCGCCGATCGCGGCACCGACCAATCCGTGAATCAACGTCGGTCCTCGGGTCACATCGATCGATAGTGCCATGCCGACTTGTATGGTTTGCAGTGCCTCGTCGATTTTCCCCTCGGCGATTTGTACCCGCGCTCGGAATGCCAGATAACGACCGATCTGCCGCATGGCCTGAGTGTCGGGCAGCAAAATTTCGAGGTAATTCTCTTCGCGAATCGGCAAGTCCCATTCACAGTCGCGACGATGGGCACCCAGCTTGGCAAATCGAAAAATCGACGGGTTGATACGATCCAGTAACTTACGCGCGGCGACGACATCGAATTTTTCGATCGGCTGATCCAGAAAGTCATGCAGTTTTTCTGTTTGCTGAAAGCCTTCGGATCCCCAATTTTCGGGCAAGATGGCCTTCAAATATTGCAACGCCGCATTGCCGGGCTGCTTGTCCAAGTACTTCGGGAGCAAGCGATGCTTGAGCGCGGCAGTGTGCGATTTGACGGGATACAGCGTAAATCGCCGCGTTTCCGGCGCATCGGGATCGTTTTCATGAACGGTTGGAGGCTGTTCCGCAGGCGGCGTATCGAGCGTTGTTGCATTGCCTTGGGGGATTGCAATTTGCGCGAGCAAATGCCGTGTATTTCCAAACGCAATGCATGCGATGAATAACGACAATACGATCAAAATAAATCGGCCCAATAGGCTGTGCATTTTAATCATCCTCGATGTTGGTTGGCCGTCTTGGCTTCAAGACAATTAAAACGGAATGAATATCGTTTTACGTTGAACGGACTGACTTCGGTTTTACGGTTTAACTGCCCAATAGACTTTGCAGCATCGCACGCTGGTCCCGTTGTTTGGGAGAACGTTCTATCGTTGCTCGCGATTCTTCCGCCGTCGCACGGGGCAGGCGATACGCCAACGCATCGACGCCGGTCAACAGCGCGCTGGTCCGCAGCGCTAGGTAGTTGTCTGAGTAAAGGGGCTGGAGGCTCGGGACTTGAGGCTGGGGGCTAAAGGCTGGGGCCTCGAGAATGGGGAGCGGGGAGTGGAGAATGGGGAATGAATTTAGGGGCTGGGGGCCAGGGGCTGGAGGCTCGACAGCAGGGATCGGGGATCGGGGACTGCCGTCTAGCGTGTGGGCGAGTTGGGTTGCAGGGACAAACGCTGCGCGACTAAGCAACATTCCGCCGAGCGTCAGGCTGATCAACAACAGCGCAGCAGTGGCGATGGCCCAAGTGCGCGAGCCGAGCGTGCGGTCGCTGACCCGCCGTGGTTTCGGAACGCCAACGAACGCGTTCCCTACGGAACCGACTTTCGTAACGTCATGCAGTGTGTTGTCTACGCAGTCACCTGACGAGTCGGTCGCGTCCGCCTGCCAGCCGTGCGCCGTTTCACAGGCGGCCCAACCGGCGCGATACATCAACCGATCACGCGGCGCTTGCGGAAACGAAGCCGGCGATTCGGTGACTGATGCCGAAGCTCGCAAACCGCGCAATCGCGCTGCCAACGCGGACAGTTCATCTGGCAACTGCGGCAACGATTTTTCTGACATGATGGACACCGTAAATCTGAAAAGTAATTTTCACCACGGAGGCGCAGAGGCACGGAGCAGAAAAAGATGAATCGCGCCAAGGCGCGAAGACGTAAAGTAAGCTTTAGAACGCACTAACAACACTTAACCGATTCAACGCTGGTTGAAGCCCTCACCGAAGCGATACCTCGCTGCCTCTCCCGAAGGGAGAGGAGTTAGCATGTTCCCAATCCGTCGCGCTGCCCCATTCGAGTTTATTCGCATCCATTCGCGGCTAATAAATTCTTCTCTCCGTGCCTCCGCGCCTCCGTGGTAAAAAATGCATTTCCTATCAATCACAGAGTTGCTCGCGGAGTTTTTTCAAGCCCGACTCGTAGCGCCGGTGGGCCGTGCTGCAGGGCAGCCCGGTGACTTCGCCCAGTTCGGCAAATGTCAGCCCGCCCCACAGGTGCATGACAATCACTTCGCGTTCTTCCAGCGGCAATCGACTCAATGCCTGCGCGGCTGCATCGGCATCGAGCTTGATCGCCGGATCGGCAACGAACCACGGCCTGATTCGTTCGCCGGCAATTTGTTCATGCCTTCGTCGCCGTGCTTCCGATCGTGCGGCTGCAATCGCACGATTGCGAACCACACGATACAACCAGGCCGCGACGTGCGTTGGCGGATAGGGTTGCCGGGCCAATTCGACGAACGTTTCTTGCACAATATCATCGCCCGCGATCGACCATTGCTGCGCATATAGCGACAAACCCGCTGCATGCCGGTCGAGCAGTGCGCCCAATGCGTCGGGGCCGACTGGCCGCGCGCGATTGGGAACGGTTTCGTCAATCGGCGTATCCAAAGGCACCGGCGGTTGCAATCGTTGGGCAACCGGTTCGGTGACAGGACCGTTCAAGTGCGACACTCGCCGGCGATTCGCGGTGGTTGGTGGTTCGTACACTGGAGAAGACGCCGGCCGAGGTGAGCTGTCCCACCGAAAACAGAAAATTCGGCAAGATTATTTTCTCACGGATGGCCGGGCGATGCCAGCGTGCGAACTCCGCTCCCACCGGGAAAAGCGCTAATACGCTCCTGATTCGTTACCCCAACGGGGTTTCATCGCATAGCCCAGGGTCGCGTTAGCGCACCCTGGGTAAACAGAAAACATACTCGGTTACCCCAACGGGGTTAAATCATCGTGCCTGAAGTTCAACACAACTATCGACGTAGCGGATGTAACCCCGTCGGGGTAAAGGTCGAGTTGCCCCAATATCAAACCCCGGGTGCGCTGCGCGACCCGGGGCTATGAGATTTAACGCCTTCGGCGTAAATTAGGGAGCCGCACACTTGCTCAAGAACATGACAGCTTCAAACAACTGCCTTTTTCGGTGGATAGCACATTGTCAGACATTCCTCCTCGTTCGATTCCTCGCTGCCCTCTCCACAAGGAGTGTGGAAGCAATGATCGAAGTGAAGACAACATTGTGTCAGGCTAAAAGCCTAACCTACATTACGCCAGCGCTTTTTCCGCCACAAACGACAGCGCCTCGGCCAGCGGCATGGCAATCTCGACTTTCACGCCGAACGGATTCGCCTCGGCATGGTCGATCAGCTTTTTATCCGTAACCAGCGCCGCTTGATACTGCTTGACCAGCCGCGCGGCTTCGGCCGCATCGGGGTTCTGGAAATTCAGAGCCTTGTCCAACTGATCGCCCGAAAGCGACGCCAACAGCTTGTCATACACCTTGGCGGCGGCCGCAGCGCCGGCCAACGACTCCTTGGCGACGGCTGATTGCAACGCCCGCAGTTGTTTCACCGCCGCGGTGCGCGCGTCGTACCAACTCTGTTGCGCCTTGATGAACTTGTTGGCGTCCTGCTGTTCGGGCGAGCCGTGGTTGTCTTTTTCCACGCGCTCGGTCGCGGCCGCGGCATAGGCTTTTTCCAGACGCTGATCTTCACTGAGTAGTTCGTCGCCCGGCTCATCGGGTTTGCCATCGACCAGTTCGAAGTTGGCCGAAAAACCGGCACCCTTCATCGACAGCTTGATGAACTTGGCCAATGTGGTCGGCGCGGTCTTGGGGTTGAGGAACTTGAATTGCAGCGCATTGTCGGCGTGCGGCTTCGGTCCGACCAGCCCGAAATAGATTTTGCCGATTGCGACGGGCTTGGGAAGCTCCTTGATATGTTCGGCCCAGGCCTTGTCGACGGCGCCTTTGTTGAGTTTGGTCTTGGCGGCCAGCAGCA
>JAYTAU010000622.1:0-2957 GCA_043737375.1 Planctomycetia bacterium | reverse complement strand
TTCGTCAACGGCTCTTTGGTCAACGGTTCTTTGGTTAGCGCCGGATCCTTCGTAAGATTGCCCGGGCCCAAAGGTTCGCCGAATGGATCAGGGGTTGAATCTAGCGGCCCTTCAACCGTAGTTCTGTTCGGAGCCGGCTCGCCAAACGGATCGTTCGGATCCTTCTTGGGTGCGTTGGGCTTGGGAGCGTTAAGATCGACCGGCATCGCGTCGGTCGTATCTAAAGGATTCACATTCGAAGGGTTTGAAACGGCATTGTTCGGATCGGCATTGTTCGGATCAGTAGTGTTGGGGTCCGTGTAGTTCGGATCTGTGCTGTCGGTCGGTGTTCCGTTATCCAGCGGTTCATCATCCACCGGCACCGTCGGCAATTTGGCAACCTGCGGGCCATAGTTCCCTTGCAATGACTTCGGCACCATGAAGCCAGGCAGCATTGGTCCCAAATTGAACGGGTCCATGGCCAAGACCCACATCAGAATTGCATAGGCCGCAGTCAACCCGACAACACCACCCCCGACTACGCCGATGATCGTAAATACGGGACTGACTTTGCGGACCTTCTTTCGCTTGGTGGCCACGGCAGTGGCACCGGCCAAAGCCGCTGCTGACGTCGCACTCATTCCGGCCGGGGCATACGCCGGATTCATTCCCGAAGTTTTATATTCCGAACCCGCCGGCTCCGGCGCCGGCTGATCGTCGGCTAATCTGAATTCTTCTTCATGACCGGGCGCATCGGCGAACGCCGGCGCATCGGGGTCGAACGCCGCTTCGTATGCCTGAGTTTCTTCCGCGGTCGAAGTTGCAGCGTCGTCGTTGGCGAAGTTGAAAAAATCGTCCGGATCGCTCGCAGGCGTATCCGTCGTCGCGACATGCTCAGTGCCATCGGCGGCGGTCGGCTGATCGCCCCACTCGCAAGTCTGCTTGCCGATGCCCGCCGAGCCGGCGGATTCGTGCTCATGATCCAGTGAAAGTTCTCCGCCAGCAGCGTCTTCGCCTACGACACCGAAGTCGGCTAACTCGCCGGTTTTGTCATCGGGGTTGCTATCGTCGAGCAGCAGCGAGTCGTCAAACGTTGCCATCTCGTCGCCAGAGTTGCCTTCCGCGGGATCATTGCCCAGTGAACGATCGTCCGATGCTAAATTCCAATCGTTGGTGCCGTTGGAAGATTGCGCGTTAGACGGCTGGGCTTCATAGGGATGCGCTCCCCGCAGCGGCAACGTGTCCGACTCGCCTGGTGATGCGTTGAAATCGGCACCCGCAACATGCGAGCCTGAAACCAGGCCAGAAGCTGCGGTGGCACCGATCCCTGATGCAGCATCCATCGCCGCGGCCGCCCAAGCCGGCAGACGCGGTTGCGCCGGAATGGCGGGTTCCTCGATTAGCTCCAGCTCGGGTGGATTAAATTCGAGTGCTTCGTTGAGCCGGTATTCGGCCGAACAAACTCGGCAGCGCACCCACGCGCTAGCATCGACCGAATCGGGAACCGAAACGCGCGCGGAACACTTGGGACAATTCGTGGCAGACATGAAGAGCGCCTCTACCCGTGACAAAAATTGAGAGCCGAAAGCAGATTTCCCTAGTTTAACCGACGGCGAGCCGGGTGCCAGCATTTCCAGGGGTAAAACTGTCGCGATTTTGGAAACCGCAGGACGCCGATTAGCCCCTGACGTAGATTTCGGGCAAGGACAGGGCCTCCCCTGCTCGTCAAGGATGCAATGATGAGGGACTTGCTCTCCGGCCCCCTCGGTATCGGGGGGTGCCTCGGAAGTTCTGCTTCAGGAACTGCTGTCAGCGGGTCGATCATACCAACGAGGTAGACACGCTCTTGCATTCATCAGGCTCGGTTCGCCGACCCGCTTGGCATTTCGCACAGGGAGCGCGAAATGGTGAATGCAATGCTCACGGAGGTGCCCTTGTGCGTAAGGCTCTAATCATTTCGTTCGCGCTGACTGGCCTTGCGCCGGTGGTCTCCGGCGGTTGCGCCGGCAAACCCTCCTCGGGCACGCCCGTTGCCAAAAAGAGTACGTTTTCCGATTTGCCAGGCGTCAGCACTGTTGCCGGCATGTTCAAGTCCGACGGGAAAACTCCCGAACTGCTGGTCGCTTGTGCCAAACTCCAGGAACATAGCGGCAAATTGGACGAAGCCGAAAACAACTATAAAGAAGCCTTGAAGATCTCGCCCAATCACCTGCAAGCCACGCTGGGCTATGCACATTTGCTCGATCGTCAAAACAAACTCGAGTTGGCGACCGGCCTGTATAAAAAGGCCGTCGATAAGCATCCGCGCGACTCCAGCGCCCATAACGACCTGGGGCTCTGTTACGCTCGCCGCAGCATGATGACCGAATCGGTCGCTTCGCTCTCGAAGGCGGTCGAAATCCAACCTAATAAAAAGCTCTATCGCAATAACATCGCCACGGTTTTGGTCGAGCAGAATCGGTTGCCCGAAGCACTTGAACACCTCGCGGTCGGAGAACAGCCGGCCGTCGCGCATTACAATCTGGCTTGTCTGTTGCACCAGAAGGGCAAGACTCCCCAAGCGGCCATGTATTTTGCCAAGGCCGCCGAAATCGATCCGTCGCTTGCCGTCGCACGCGAGTGGGCTGAAAAGTTGGCCGCAACATCCGGCCCGCGCTTAACCAGCGTGCGACCGATCGACTCGGGCTCGATCTACGACGGCAGCCGCAACTCGCAGAGCAACGGACGCGAAGCCGGTTATCCGTCCGCCGCGCCATCGTCGAACAATCAAACCGGATATGAGCCTAGTTGGCCGCCGCGTGCCGGCGTCGACAACAGCACTTGGAACAAAAGTTCCAGTGTTCGCAGCGCATGGGACGACGGTTCGAACGGTGCCGCGTTTGATAACCGGGTGCAAGCGAACGACGTTCGACGCGATTACGACTCGCGCCGACAAGGTGCCGCCTACGCGGGCGATGTGCCCCCGACGCCTGACAACA
>JAYTAU010000621.1:0-7330 GCA_043737375.1 Planctomycetia bacterium | reverse complement strand
GCGCTGACCGACGGCATGCCAGGGGCCGACGTCCTTCAACTCGGGCATGATCTCGGTGAGCTGCTCGATCAGCATCTGCACCATCCGCTTCATCGAGGTCGAATCGGCCTTTTCCAACATCGCAGCCGCGGTCTTCATGACCTTGACCATCCGGGCACGTTCCATGATCGGCGTCGATAGCTCGGCGTCGGTATCGACCAATAGGTCGGCTACGGGTACGTCGAGTACTTGCTGCCAAGCGTACAAGACGCTGAGCGGGAGATCGGTCGTTTCGCATTCTTGGGCGCGAATGGTGCGGATATCGGTCCTTAGCCGGCGGGCCAAGTTGCGATGCGAGACCCCTTGCTGTTGACGCACGGTCGACAAGCGATGCAGCGTGCATGGAATCTCGATCGGCTTTTCTATTTCGTCATCTACTAGCTCGTCATCTACTAGATCATCGGCATCAAGGTGATTTGTATCAAGATGACTATTCTGCGGGACCACGTGGGCATTGAGCGGCCCCCAATCGGCAATACTCATGGCAAACTCTCCTGGCGACTCTCGGACGAATGAATATACAACGGTGTCTCGTCAACGTTGCGCCAAGTCGGCGCACGGTCTGCGGCTCGCCCGTTCTCTGTTCCAAGATTCGCTGTTAGTCGCACGCGTATCACGTAGCGACATGTCCGACCGAATCGTTAAAATGACGAATCATTCGCACGATACCGTCGAACACAAGCTGGAGATTTAGATATTCGCAGAAAAGTTTGCCTCTTTTTCCATTGACCGACATCCATCAAACGCACGACGAACGCCGCACGTCAGAGCTTGCCCGGATGATGGTCGCAGGGCCTGCGATTTATCGACTCCCCATGAAAGCCGTCGTAAGATGAGCACGACTTTCAAATGCGATGATAGTTAAGGCGAGGAGCAGTATCAAGTCGCGGAAGCCTTAAAATGTTTCATATTTTTACGCAAACCACGCTTGCGGAGTGATATGGTAAAATCCACATAAATGTGCTCCGAAACATTATCATCACTGATATGCCAAGTAAATATTGAGTTTCATTGTGATGAAAAATTGAGAAATTTTACGCATTGAGAATTATGACGAACAAGAATCCCTTCGCATGGCCCTTGATAGATGCCGACAATCAACGGTTTCATGACGCCACGATCGTGAACGAGCAGCAGATCGGTGTCGCCGGAATGTCGTTCGACTGGCGACAACTGCGCGGCGGCCTGCGCGATGGAATCGATTGGCTTGAAGTCACCAACGGACCGTTGCGTTGCGTACTGTTGCCCAATCGCGGCATGGGCATCTGGAAAACCTGGCTTGGTGATCTTGAGTTCGGTTGGAAGTCGCCGGTCCGCGGGCCGGTGCATCCCAAGTTTGTGCCCATCGCCGACCCGACCGGTTTGGGTTGGCTCGATGGTTTCGACGAATTGCTGTGTCGCTGCGGTCTGTCGAGCAATGGTGCGCCCGACTTCAACGAGCAAGGACGATTGACTTGGCCGCTGCATGGTCGAATTGCCAACCTGCCGGCACATCTGTTGACGGTTTCGGTCGATCACGATCGGCAAGAGCTCTCGGTTCGCGGTGTGATCGACGAGTGCCGGTTTCATTTTCTAAAGCTCCGCTTAACTTCGACATGGACCACTCGCGCCGGCGAACCGGGCTTTCGCATCGTCGACGAGGTGACCAACTTGTCGGACAGCGCGGGCGAAATGGAACTGTTGTATCACATCAACATCGGCGAACCGCTGTTGAACGCCGGCTCGCGTGCGATGTTGCCGTATCGAACGATCGCCCCGCGCGATGCCGGTGCGGCTGCTGATCTAGCTCATTGGAATACGTACGGAGCGCCGACGGCCGGTAAGGCCGAGCAAGTTTATTTTTTCGAACCGCTGCCGGATTCCGACGGGCGTACGACCGCACTCTTACAAAACTCCGCCGGTCAACAAGGCGTCAGCGTCACGTTTCCCACGGCGCAACTGCCGTACTTTGCCCTTTGGAAAAATGAAGCGGCTTCGCGCGACGGCTATGTCACCGGGCTCGAACCGGCTATGAATCTGCCGAATCCGCGCTCGTTCGAGTCCCGGAACGGTCGCGTGCGAAAGCTTGCGCCGGGCGAAACGGCGCGATTCGAATTACAGTTTGCCATTCATCGTGACCAAGCGGCAGTCGAGCAGGTCGCAGCGCGCATCCAAACCATCCAGGATCAACAATCACCACAGGTATATAAAAAGCCACGGCCCGACTGGTCTGCAGATTGATATTCATATTCCGCACTCGAATCGAGTGGTCCGTCGGCCGCACCGCTAAGCATCACTCAGATTTCGTGCTGTACTTTTAATTCCCCATTCCCCATTCCGAATTCCCCATTAACTTTTGATCGTCCCTGCTGGTTTACCCTATCTCTGGATGTTGCTCGGCGCAATGGCGTTTGCAGCGATGGGCGCGTTCGCACATGGCCTGTCCGATGACTGCGATTGGCGCGTGATCGCGACGGCGCGCACGTTCTTGGCACTGGTCTTTGCGCTGGCGCTGGCGCTGGCGCTCTGGGCACGCGCCAAGCTGGTGGTGTTTCGACCGGGTACGATGTGGATTCGCAGCATCGCCGGCAGCATCAGTTTGCTTTGCACGTTCTATTCGCTCACACGTTTGCCGATCGGCGACGTATTGGCGCTGACCAACATGTTTCCGTTGTGGATCGCGATTTTGTCGTGGCCGGTGTTGGGCGTGCGTCCGACGACCAGCACCTGGCTGGCAATCGCCAGCGGCATCTGCGGTTTGTGGTTGATTCAACAGCCGCACTTCGCCGAGCAAAACTTCGCGTCGGTCGTGGCGATCATCAGTTCGTTCGCGTCGGCCGTCGCCATGCTCGGCTTGCATCGGCTGCACGCGCTCGACCCGCGGGCCATCGTGGTGCATTTTTCGGCCGTGTCGCTGGCGTTTTGTTTGGCGGCCTGTTGGATTTTTCCGACTAGCAGCGATGGTGCCGTATCGCTGGCTTATCACACCTTTCCGCCGGCGACACTGTTGCTGTTGCTGGGGGTCGGCGTGGCGGCAACGACCGGGCAATTGTTTCTGACGAAAGCCTTTGCCGCCGGGCCACCCGCGCGGGTTTCAGTCATCGGACTCACGCAGGTCGTGTGGGGCATGTTGTTCGATGTGGTCATCTGGCAGCGCCGAGTTGAAATGCTGACCGTCGTCGGAGTACTGTTGGTGATGGGTCCGACAGCTTGGCTGTTGGTTCGTCGCAAACCGGCGCCGGAAGTCGTTGAAGAAGCATTTGCCGACGAATGAAAAACGGGCGGCGAGAGGTGAGCAGCGAGTAGAATGGAATGTGGAATTTGAACAGCCGACATGCGCAGACCAGCGTTCACGTCATCGATCCGCGCTTGCGGTTTAGCTTGCCACTAACCACTGACAACGGACCACTGACCTTTCTCTAACTTGACAGCACGGGCAATCCCGAAAGAGAATCAATCATTCATCGCCTTACCAATTCAATCACGATGCCACTCGCTTCATCCTATATGCTCCGTTGTTTGATATTGCCATTGATCGCCGTGTTGTTGCCGTGTCTAGCCGGCTGTGGGTCGGGGACTTACGAGCCCAAGTTCGACCAGGCGCTCAGGGCCGGTAAGGGTGCCGCGGTATTTGTGGTGCTAGGCAAAAAGCCGCTGACCATTGGCGATACGCCCGTCTCGATTCGACTACCCAAGGATCTGGGCGGTACGATCTACGACAAGAACTCGCACAGCCCTGACGATCCCAAGTCGGCGCCGCATCCGATTCGTTTGAAGCCCAACTTTCTGTCCAAACTGCCGGGCTGGGTTTATACCATCGAAAAACGTGCAAAGGACGAAAAAAATACCGAGTATCCGATTAGCTGCGCGATATTTGCGATCGACGCTAACGAGTTCAAGGGCAAGATCGACATGGCCAAGGTGATTCGAGATACCATAAAAGCTCAATACCCCAAAGAAGACTTTGTCAAAGAAGAATGCACGGCACCCGACGGTTCGAGCATCAGTTGGGATCTCTTGAAAGGCAGCGGAAAGCAAGAATTTTTGGTGAAGGTCGAAGGGGCCGAGCAAACGAGCCGTCAGGAAGATGTGGGCCAAGTGCAATTTTGGCTGCATCAATCGCCGCAGTACATCGTGCTGCTGGCGTGGCGAGTTCCTAAGCCGATCGAGGGTAGCTTTAAGCTCGACGAGCTTGCGAAGCTAGCGGCGAGCACTCTGGTCGTGGGTGAGCCTGCGGCCAAGTAAGAGTGTAGTCCCAGTAGCAGTGTAGTCGTCTCGCTCAGCAACGTGTGTTCGACTCGTTCCCACGGTCTCCGTGGGAATGTGTTTTTTGGCCGCTCCGCGGCTTCGAAGCTCGAAAGTTTCCAACCTTGAATCACAGGACGCGGAGCGTCGGGGCAATGCGTTACCACGCAGAGCGTGGGAACGAGGGGCATAGAGCGTGGGAACGAGGGCCACGAACGAGAAGCAACACTGAGCACTTCGGCAAGTTCTGCGCGACGGATCGGCAAGCCTCGCCGATCGACCGAGTGCTAGCATGTCGTGTGCAATGCTAACTCGCTGAGCGCGAAATTTCTTCAAGTCGATACGCCCTTGCGACTTGTCACGCTTCTTCACAGCCGATTGAACTGCAAGTTCGTAGCTTGGCACTCGCCTTGCTATTAGCGATCGTTCACAAGTCTTATCAGGGGGGCATGCACTGTTCACTCGAACAACATGCCATACGGGCTATACATATCCGCCGAGGGCGCTCATTCGCAAAGCAAGCGAATGGAGGTGCTCAGCAACAATTTGGCCAACGTCGACACGCCCGGTTTCAAGCGTGATCTGGCGTTATTCCAAGCGCGCTATGCCGAAGAGACCGGTCGCGGATTGGATCAGCCCGGCTCGGGCAGCATCAACGACATCGGCGGCGGTGTCTGGATGAATCGCACGACCACCGACTACTCGCAAGGCACCCTGAAGAAAACCGGTACCCCGACCGACATGGCCGTCAACGGCGATGGATTTTTCGTCATCAACCAGCAGGGTCAGAATTTTCTGACACGGTCGGGCAACTTCCTCCTCAACAACAACGGCCAATTGGTGACGCAAGACGGCGACCCGGTGCTAAGCGTCGAAGGCACGGCGATCGAAGTCAATTCCGAGACCCCGTGGCGTGTTTCGCCCGATGGTGCGATCGAACAAGACGGCGGCAAAACGTACATGGCCCTGGTCATGCCCAAGCACTTTAGCGACATGGTCAAGCATGGCGAAAACAAGTTCGAGCCGCTGGCCCCGACGGTGCCCGTGCCCGATGAACGCCGCGCGGTTCGCGGCGGGTATTTAGAAATGTCGGGCGTACGGCCGACACTCGAGATGCTCGATTTGATCGAAACCTCGCGGGCCTTCGAAATGAACTTGACGATGGTCAAAAATCACGACTCGATGTTGAATTCTTTGGTGAACCGCGTGTTGAAGGGGTAGTTTGTTACCGCGGAGTCACGGAGACGCGGAGAAAGGAATGAGGAAGTCGGAATGGGGAATGAACAGCAAATATGGATTGACCCGTGTTCGATCGTTTAGCCGCGCTTGCGGTTTAGCTTGATTAAAAATTGGAAAGCGTGAAATCGGAAAGCGTGAGATGAGACTTGATCATCGACATCCTTTCCGACTCCGCGTCTCTGTGTCTCCGTGGTTTACTTGTAGCTTTTAGGAAATGTTGTCATGAGCGTGCAAACGTTATATACCGCAGCGACCGGAATGGATTCGCTGCAGACCAAGCTTGACGTGATCGCCAATAATCTGGCGAACGTCAATACGACCGGCTTCAAGCGCGACCGCGCCAACTTCGAAGACCTGTTCTACTGTCGTGAAATGCTGCCGGGTGCCCAAGACAGTTCGGGCCAATTGACGCCTGTCGGGATCGAGATCGGCTTGGGTTCGCGCGTGCAAAGCACGCAGACCGACTTCGAGCAAGGTGCCTTTCAACTCACCAATCGCACGTTGGATCTGGCGATCGAGGGCCCCGGATTTTTGCAAGTGCTCGACCCGAGCGGCGAAATTCTGTTTACGCGAGCGGGCAATCTGGCCATCAATGCCAATGGAAATCTGACCGTCGGCTCGGCATCGACCGGACGACTGGTCGATCCGGCGATCACCATTCCGCCCGACGCGACCGACATCGTGTTCAGTGCCGATGGCATCGTGTCGGTACGGCAAGCCGGCAGCCCGTCGTTGCAACAAGTCAGTCAGATGCAGTTGGCGACGTTTCAAAATCCCCAGGGTCTGTTGAAGCTGGGCGAGAATCTATATTCACAAACCGATGCGTCGGGCGCACCGCTGGCAGGCAATCCGGGCACCAACGGCATCGGGCAAATTCGGCAAAATTCGCTCGAAGCGTCGAATGTCGAGCCGGTGCAAGAGCTGATCGACCTGATCACGACGCAACGCGCGTTCGAACTCAATTCGCAAGCCATTCAGGCCGGCGATCAGATCTTGCAACTCGTCAGTAATCTGCGGCGGTTCTAAAGGCTAAGCCGCAAGCGAGTGGGTAATCCTGTTGCAGCACGTCGTTTTTCCGAAAAGCTTAATATCCTATGTTCCCACGAATCATCATCCTCGGCTTGATCGCTTGTTTATCGACATTGTCAGTTGGCGCCGCCGAAATTCGGCTACGTAAAGACACAACCGCGACCGGGCCGGTGCTGCTGCTCAGCGACGTGGCCGAAATTCTCAGTCCTGATACGGCCGAAGTCGCGGCACTTGGCAAGCTAGAGCTAGGGCCTGTCTCGACGACCGGCAAACAACAGATTCGGTTGCGCGAGGTGCAAGACCGGCTGTTCGCTCATGGCATCAAACTAACGCAACACGATTTTTCAGGCTCGGCACAAACCATCATCAGTACCAACAAGGCCGAGACGATTAAGCATCGTCCGTTGGACAAATCGACGATCAACCTGGCCCGCACCGCGGTCAGCGAAGCGATCGTTCGGTATCTCAAGCAAACCGCCGGGAGCGACGAAGGTTGGCAAGTCGAAATCGAACTGACCGCCGATCAAGCTCGTGCGGTAAATGCAACGACCGAAAGTTTATCTGCGGTCGGTTCTGCAAAGCAGGGTCGTCAACAGCCGATCGTCGGACAACAACCGTTCACGATCGTGATGGGCGGGGCAAAAACACGATCGCAATTCGAGATCGTTGCGATTGTCACGCTGCCGCCGACCGCCGTCGTGGCAGTCAATGCAATCACGAAGGGCGACAAACTGCGGGCGTCGGATCTGCAAGTTCAACGCCTCAAGCCGGGTGCTGTTCGTAAAGACGGCTTCGAAAC
>JAYTAU010000620.1:0-7333 GCA_043737375.1 Planctomycetia bacterium | reverse complement strand
CGACGCCCCGCTCGGCGTGCTCACCAATGCTCCCAACTACGACTGGCACGAGACGAATCTGCGGAACTACATCAACCTTTCGCCCGTCGCCCTGCCCGGCAAGAAGATCGGCGATCTCGACTTCAAGCCGCTCGGCGGCGGCAGCGGCATGATCGGCCTGCCCGGCGACAACACCCCGCCCTCCCGCTTCATCCGGGCCGTCGCGGCCACCAAAACCGCCCGCGCCACGCCCACCGGCGCGGAAACCCTCTACGAACTTTTCCGCATCCTCGATAACTTCAACCTCCCGCTCGGCGCGGCGGAAGGTTCCGGCGAGGAAAAGACCAAAGGGATGCGCAGCTCCACCATCTGGACCACCGGCTACGACACGAAAAACCGCGTCATGTATTACCACACGCAGAACAACCGCCGCGTGCGGATGCTCGATCTCAAGAAGATCGATTTCAGCAAGCCCGGTGAACTGGTGAAGTTGCCGCTCGACAAGCAAAAGGCCCAGGACATCGAGGACATCACGCCGATGAAATGAGCGAAACAAAGGACAAGCCAATGACAACCGCACGCACACAAATGAAACACACTGCCCGCAAATTTCTGATCTCTCTGGTCAGTTCCATCGCCATCATCGCCACCCAAACGCCCGCGGTGGCTTGCACCCGCGCGGTCTATGTGGCTAAGGATGGCACCGTCTTCACCGGTCGCTCGATGGATTGGGGCGAGGATATGTTTTCCAATATGTGGGTCCTGCCGCGGGGCATGAAACGCGACGGGATGGGCGGCAAGGACACGGTCACCTGGGAATCGAAATACGGCAGCCTCGTCGTGTCGGCTTACGACATCGGCACCTCCGATGGCATGAATGAGAAGGGTCTCGTGGTGAACATGCTCGCGCTGGTCGAGTCGGACTACGGCAAGCCGGCGGAAGGCGGCAAGGTCATCTGCATGAGCACGTGGGCGCAATACCTCCTCGACCTTCACTCCACCGTCGCCGACGCCGTCGCCGACCTGCGGAAAGAGGAGTTCCGCGTGCAGACCATCGTGCTGCCCACCGGCCGGCCCGCGAACATGCACCTCGCGATCTCGGACGCCACCGGCGACTCGGCCATCTTCGAATACGTCAAGGGCAAGCTCGTCATCCACCACGGCAAGCAATTCAAGGTGCTGACCAACTCGCCCACCTACGACCAGCAACTGGCCATCATGGAATACTGGAAACTGGCCGGCGGGTTGACGAAGACCCTCCCCGGCACGTCCAACGCCGCGGACCGTTTCGTCCGCGCTTCGTTCCTGCTCGATGCGCTGCCGGTCGAGACGTCGAAGAACTACATCAGCGGATCACCGCAGCAGAAGTTCCACTTTCAGTCGGCGATGGCCGTGCTCTCGCTGATGCGGAGCATCGGCACGCCGCTGGGCTTTTCGCTCGCGGACCAGCCGTGGGTTTCCTCCACCATCTGGCGCACTGTCAGCGACAGCACCAATCGGATCTACGTGTTCGACTCCGCCATGACCCCCGCGACGTTCTGGGTGAAGCTCGACGACCTCGACTTCAAGCCCGGCGCACCGGTGAAGAAGCTCACGCTCACCGGCGGCAAGACCTACAGCGGCGACGCTGCGGACAAATTCGTCGCAGCCAAGCTGTTCAACTTCGCGACGCTCGACACCAAGTTCGAAGAGCCGAAGAAATAGCCGGCATTGCCTCAAATCATGAAAACCATCCACCCAATGAACCTCCTCGCCGCGGCGCTCGTTGGCGCGCTGGCTTTCATTTCGAACCGCGCGCGTGCCGCCGAACCGTTGCCTTCGTGGAACGACGGCCCGGCGAAACAATCCATCATCACCTTCGTCGAGAAGGTGACGAAGCCCGGCTCGCCGGATTTTGTGCCCGTTCCTGAACGCATCGCCGTGTTCGACAACGACGGCACGCTGTGGTGCGAACAGTCGCTCTAAACGCAACTGGTGTTTGCCTTCGATCGGGTTCGCGCAAACTGAGCCGAATCCACGTAGCTGCGGCTTTTAGCCGCGGAACGTTGCGCGTGGGAATGCCCCGCTACCCGGATCGAACTCGCTCACTCGACCCATGCGCGGGGAACGCTAATCAATCTTTGCGAATCAGTTTTCCTCTCGAAATCAGGCCGGCGACTGTGGTATGACAATAAATGGCTGCGTGCCGCATGGTCGCACGATTCGTTTGGTTTTAGCCGCGCTTGCCAAGAACTTCACGAGAGTGATGCCGCGACTTTTCGAACACAAATGAGTGAATATGCGGAATAATTCGAGCGCATCGTCGTCACCCGCTCGGCGGTAACTAGCTATTGCAGAACAGTTTACGTGCCGGCGACCGACAGCCTTCGACCGGAATTATTCCGCATTTTCGGGAATTTGTGACATGTCGCGGAATAATTCGCGCAATCAACCGCGCACTTGGTCGAATTTTAGAAGAAAACGGGGCGCTCACGCATCAGATGGATATACTCGAAAGTGCGTTAGTCAGCAAAAACCGGCTGTTACTTTACGCGATTGCTGAATCGTGACCGCGATCCAGTTTTTATCATCTACCAAACCTTTGCCCATGCCCGCACTGAATCGCCGCAATTTCTTGGGATCTTCGCTGGCCGGGCTGGCTGCGGCTGCAACTTATAACCGGATGTCGGCTGCCGACGGCGAACTGCCTTTGGTGACTGAAGACGTCGATTCAGGTTTCGATCCTGCCAGTTTGTTTTTGACCTGGGACCAGGATCCGACCACGACCATGACCATTCAATGGGTCGGCCCGCCGGTTTCGTTCGACACGTCGATCTATTACCGGTTGCCGGCAGTCGGGTTGTGGGATTTTCAGAAGACCGTGGCCAAGCCGTTTCCCGCGACCGATCTGTTGGTTCACCGCTGTCAGCTAACCGGATTACAACCCGGTTCGACCTACACGTTTCAAATCGGCGACGCCTCGCCCGAATATCGTTTTCGTACGATGCCGGCCAAAGCGACCAACACCATCCAGTTTGTTTCGGGCGGCGATTGCGGCACGAGCCCGGCAGCGATTGCTTCGAACATGATCGCCGCCAAACAAGAGCCTTACTTCGCACTGATCGGCGGCGATTTGGCTTATGACAACGGCAAGTCGCCCAAAACCATGCTGACGTACTTGCAGAATTATCGCAAGCATATGATCGACGCGCGGGGACGGTTAATCCCCATGCTCTCGTGCATCGGCAATCACGAAGTCAACGGCGGCTATAAAAAGCAACGTGCCGACGCGCCGCACTATCTCAGTCTGTTCGACGGCCTGTTCAGTCAAACAACGTTCGGCGTGCTCGATATCGGCGATTACCTCAGTCTGGTGTTGCTGGATACGGGCCATATCGAACCGATCGGCGGGTGTCAAACCGACTGGCTCGAGCAGACGCTGGCGGCGCGGCAAGATCGCCCACACTTGATCGTGGCCAATCACGTGCCGGCTTATCCGTCGCATCGTATCGCCGAAAGCATCGGCAAATTTTTCGGCACGGGTGAAGAGAACCGCAAACATTGGTGCCCGTTGTTCGAGAAACACAAAGTCGATGCAGTGCTGGAACACCACGATCACACGTTCAAGCGCACGCACCCATTGATCGACGGACTATATGACAAAAACGGCGTGCTGTACTTGGGGGACGGGTCGTGGGGTCGGATTCGCGCACCCAAGCCGCCCGAGCAACGGCCGTATTTGGCCGCAACCAGCGAGACCTACCATATTTCGGTGCATCGACTCGAAGGCAACCAGCGATTTCACGTGGCTCTGGAAGCATCGGGCAAGATTGCCGATGTTAGTACTTCGATCAACAAGCGTCCCTCGCGTCGCGGGTAAAATGGACTATCCCGACTACTTCCGAAGGTCATAACACAGTACATGGCCCGACTGATCGCGCATTAAAAAGCAGCCGTCGACATACGGGAGTTCGATAAAAACTTCGTACCCCGTAGTGTTGATGTGTGGAAGCTTGGTCGCCGGAGCCAAGCGGCGAACCTGCTTGGGATCGGTTGTGATCCACTCCATCGTCGATCGTTCACTGTGCGCCGCGTCGGGAATGTTGAACAAGCGATCTTCGATCAGCCAGGCTTGACCGATTATGCCACCCCCCGATCCGTGGCCGAATTCTCCTTCACGACTGACATACAGCGGTTCGCCGGTGGCTTCGTTCAAAATCGAAAAGTGGAACGATGACTTATCGGCATGCAACGTGTGACCCTGACTATAAAAATAGACGCGACCATCGCGTACGAGCACGCGCCGCATGGCGCAAATATCCATGTGGTTTTCAAACCAGAATTGCGGCTTGTCGGGCATCGTCCAAGCCGGCTCGGCCTTCTCGGGCGAGAGTCGATAGGCAGCCATCAAACCCCACGACTGCTTGTCTTTGATTTTCTTGGGGTTCAAGACTTTAGAAGGGACGTTGACTAACACGTGTTGGTCGGACGCCGTGAGAGAATAGTACGTGGGGGACAATCCGGTAACGGTCCAGCAGACGCGCCCATCGCGTGGGTCGATCAGTCGCAACGACGCCGCGTCGTGCTTGCCGGACGTGCCGATGGTTGCGCAAAGTATGTATTGCCGGCCGGCGTGGGACCAGACCGCGGGCGTTGCATAGCGACTTGTCGCCGAAGGAACCTCCCAAAGGGATTTTCCGGTGTCGATGGAGACGCCGCGCAGCGGCACGTCGCGATTGTGACCCTCGGCGTCGAATTGAGGAACGATCAGAATACCGTCGGCGACCACCAACGAGACCGCCATTGCCGCGCCGCCGGCCATCGCTTTGCGCTCTGCCATCAACGACTTTTTAATCGCGGGCATTTGTTGAGCCAGCGACCCTCGGTCGTCTTCCCAAAGTTTTTGCCCTGTTTTGGCGTCGTAGGCGTAGAGAATTCCGGTGCTCCCCAGGCTGAATATTTTTCCGGCGTGATAAGCGGGCGTGACCATAAAGTGGCCGCGCTTGCCCGAGTAACGATTGATGCCGCGCCCTTTTTCAATCGCCGTCCAAATAGTCTTGCCGGTCTTCAAGTCGATAGCCACGGTCAGATCGTTCGCATCGTAGGCGCTGTTGCGCTTGATCGCGGCAACCTGCTCCGTCGACCATTTAACCGAGGCGACGGCGGGACCGATCGTCACATGATTCTCGGGCCAAACCGCACCGACTGGGCGAACCGAACTGGCGAAGACTTTTCCTTCGGCGACGATCAACCCCGAACCTGTCCCTGGATGCCGATCCGCATGCGCCAAGTGGCCGATGAAGCCCGACACGCTCCCTTTGCAAAAGCCAAGGTCGTTGGTGTCACTGATCCAAACTTGCTTGGCATCGGCCAGGTCGTCGCCCAACGGCACGCGGTAGGCGCGCGGATTGAAATTTCCAAACGGACCGTTGGCTTGCGGCCAAGCGGGCGTCGGATCGCCGATTGGAGTTGCTGCATTTAAGATTGCGCAACAAACCCAGAAACTCATCCAGATGCATAGGGCGAGGCTTTTCACTGCTTATCGTCTCCAATCATCGTTGGCGGATTGGACGGTCGGAAGTTGGCAATAGCCGAACTCGTTAGAGCTTGGGATACCCAAGTCTGGTGTTAGACTACGCACCGACCATCGATCGCGGAACCAACAACAAAGATGCGGGGGTGCGGGAAAATTTCGGTAATTGCCAAAATTTCCCAATGCCCTGCGTCTAATAGACGCAGCAATACCAACAAAATACACCCGCCATTCCAGCGAGATTCATCAATGATTATTCGTCGAAAACTGCCTATATCACTATTGTCATTATTATGTTGGGGGGCGCTTCTGATCTGTTTTGCTCGAATCACGCCTATAGCTCACTCAGCGGAATCGGCCGAATTGCCGCCGGGCTGGTTGCCGGTGAATCGGTTGGACGACAAAGTTGCCTGGTCCGACTTCCGCAAGGACCAGGACAAAGTCCATTTGTACTTGCCAGCCAAGGTAGACACTGTTCGCGGGGTGTTTGTCTGTTATGTGTTTCATAGTTCCGACCCGCGCGAATTGGCCGATCTTTGGCAATTCGCACTGGTCACCGTGCCTTGGCCGTTCGAGTACGATTTGGGACACAACGACAAACGGAACGGGCGTTACAAACTTGGCCACCCGCTCGGCAATACCGGCGTGCTGATTAAGTATTTGGAAGTCGCGGCGAAGGAGACCAAGCATCCCGAGTTGGCCGTGGCGCCGATCGTCGGTTGGGTTGGACAAAACGGATCGCACATTTGCGCCGACTTGTACAAACGCGCGCCCGATCGCGTGTTGGCCTGGGCCGACGCGTTTCCAAATCGAATTGCTCAGTTTCCCGAATTGACCAAACAGGTGCCGTTTGCCTTTGCGTGGGAATTCAGCGCGAACGAAGGCAAGGAACGACTGGCCGCGCGCGAGAAAGCCGGCGACGCGATCAACGACCAACTCACTCCGCCGCCGGACTTTAGATGCCGGGCCAACACTTACGGATTTTCGCACGGCATTTATTCCAAGTACAACTTCTTCGCCATGTACTTGGATCGCTGCATTCAATTGCGATTGCCGGCGGAAACTCCACCGCCGGGACAAGCCACTAAGTTGAAACCGCTCGCGCTCACCGCAGGTTGGGCCGGCGACTACAATCACGCAGGCGAGTGGGCACCCATCGCAACCGTCGATACGGCCAAGGGCATGGTCGCGCCGGGTTGGCTCCCCGACGAATACGCCGCCTGGGCCTGGCGTTCGTATCACTCGAACAAGCCCCGGTTATCGCTCAGCGAACCTAAAGTCGAATACAGCAAGACCGACGGCAAATGGGGCGGGCCGAGGTGCGGCCTGGGTTACGGCGGCGACTTGCCTGCCGATAAACCCGTTTCGTTTGCCGCGGATTCGAAAGGCGAGTTTGCCAAGGTCGAATTCCACGATGGCGATAAAATTGTCGGCAGCGCGACTGCCGCTCCATGGACCGCCGATGGAATCAAACTCGATCGAGGCTTGCGCGTGCTGTTCGCCGTCGGCGTGACCGCCGATGGAAAACGAGAAGCCAGCCGACCCGCGTTCGTGATCGTCAAGTAACTACGCCTAACCAAAGGGGACTGGGCCCGGGGAAAGTCCGCGATTCGTGACATCAAATGGCGTCATGACGATGTGTCTGTCCCCCGTTGCCCTGAAGCTACTTCTGGGTCTTGGCAACGTCGGGCTGTTTCAGCCGCACCAGTAGCCATTGTTCGGTACGGTCCTTGTCGAATTGAATCAGTGCCGGCGCTTCGTCTTGCGTCAGGTTGTATAGACCGACCTCCATGATCGGAGTCGATTTGTTACCAACGGTAAACGCCAGCCGCTGCGTCTTTT
>JAYTAU010000619.1:0-7354 GCA_043737375.1 Planctomycetia bacterium | reverse complement strand
CACTCGCCCGACCGTCGTGCGTGACCTGCGTCCAATGGTCCGAGAGCCCTTTGACCTTCTTGGTGCCCATGTTCACCATCGGCTCGACGGCAATCACTAAACCCGGCTCCAGCTTAAAATCATTCGTGCGTCGCAATTGTGGGCTGAGGAAGTTCGGCACTTGCGGCTCTTCGTGCATGTCGCGGCCGATTCCGTGGCCGACAAAATTCTCGACCACACTGAAGCCTGCGTCGCGAACGTAGGTTGCCATTTCGATAGCCACCTGAGACCAGTAATTTTTGCGCGCCATCAGTTCGATGGCCAAGTCCAGCGTACCCTTGGTCACATCCAGTAGTTTTTGAATGTCAGGCTGCACGCGCCCCACAGGGTAGGTCACCGCCGAGTCGGCACACCAGCCATTGAGCCGGCAACCCGTATCGACGCTAACGACATCGCCTTCTTTCAACGGTCGATCGCGGGGGATGCCGTGCACTACTTCTTCGTTGACCGAAATACAGCAGACCGCGGGAAACGGCACTTTGCCTGGAACCCCTTTGAACAGCGGCGTGGCGTTGTGACCGGCAAAATAACTCTCGACCGCCAAATCGACACTGAGCGTGGTCACGCCCGGCGCAATCAACGAATGAACCAATTGGTGCGCGCCGAAGTTGACGATCCCCGCCTTGCGCATCTGCGCCAGTTCGCGCGGAGACTTTAGATACGGTAGTTGAGGCTTGGTGGCAGCCGGTTTATTACGCATGATGATTAAGTCGATCGCATCATCAATTTGATCTGCGATTTATTTTATGAACAATAAAATGGCTGCGTTAAAACCCGCTTGTTCGGCGAGACTATTTTCAATGTAGCTCTCTCGCTGTGCGAGAGAAATTTGCGACTACGCTAAACAGCTTCCGACCGCTTACTCAGCCGTTCAAGTGCCCGGCGAATTCGATCGAAGACTTCGTCTTGCATACCGACCCCGATAATCGTTTCCAATAAACCACGCTCGCGATAGTAATCCAACAGCGGCTCGGTTCGCTCGCGATACGTATGAAACCGCTGCCGAATCACTTGAGGTTCGTCATCGCTGCGACCGCGACCGGCCAAGCGCTGCACCAGCACATTTTCATCGACCTTCAGTTCCAACACGCCGTCGAGCGGTTTGCCATGATCGGTCAAAAAAACATCGAGCGCCCTGGCTTGTCCTAGCGTTCGCGGAAACCCGTCCAGCAAATATCCGCCCTGGCAGTCGTTTTCGTCGAGCCTTTTTCCCACCAGATCGATAATGATCGGATCGGGAACCAAGCTCCCTTCGTCCATGTACTTTTCGGCCAAGGCACCTTGGCGAGTTTTGTTGCGAACCGCTTCTCGCAGAATATCCCCCGTCGAAACGTGAGGGACGCCCAAATACTTGAGCAATCGTTGCGATTGGGTACCTTTTCCAGCACCCGGCGGTCCGATAAACACTACCCGCATGACATGTCCCGGCTCGTTTTCGTGCAAAGGCCGCCCTGTTGCGATTGTCGGATCGCCGTAGTGTTTCGGCGTCGGGAGACACCTCCTACAGCAGACTTCGGCGTCAGTGACGCCTCGTCAACTCGATCCACTAACGCCGGCAGCGACCGGGTCCATTGTTGAATGACACCAATCTCTGATTACGATTTCTCCAATAGCCCTCGATAATTTCGCATGACCAAGTGGCTGTCGATCTTCTGCACCAAATCGAACGCCACGCTGACCGCAATCAGCAAGCCCGTGCCCCCGTAAAATGCCGCGATTTGCGCGGGCACCTGCAACACGGCCGAGACGATGGTCGGGGCAATCGCCACCAGGGCCAAAAATCCCGCACCGACGTACGTAATCCGGACCATCACTTTTTCCAAATAATCGGCAGTCCGTTTGCCCGGTCGATACCCGGGAATGAACGTACCGAAATTCTTCAGGTTGTCGGCCATGTCCTTCGGGTTGAAGGTGATCGCCGTCCAAAAGTAACAGAAAAAGTAAATCAGCGCGATGAACACCAAATTATACGTAAACGAGCTGCCGCGAAGAAACGAATCCGACAGGCCGCCCCAGAACGAGCTACCCGGATACATCGATTGCATCCACTTGAAGAACATCTGTGGAAACAACAGCAAGCTACTGGCGAAGATGATCGGCATGACGCCCGACTGATTCACCCGCAATGGCAAATACTGACGCGAGCCGCCGTAAACTCGGCGACCGCGAACATGCTTGGCGCTTTGCGTTGGAATGCGGCGTTGACCTTGGGTCATCAGTACCACTCCGGCAACCACGCCGATGAATAGCAGAATGAGCACGATCAGAATTTCGACCCCCTGTTTGCCGCCGCCCGAGCCGCCCAGTTCGAGCGTGGTGTTGCCGAACAACTCGGCCAAGGCACCCGGCATACTGGCGAGAATATTGGCCATGATCAATAAGCTAATACCGTTGCCGATACCGTATTCATCGATCTGTTCACCCAGCCACATCAAAAACACCGTACCCGCGGTCATAATCATGACCGAGATAAACTGCCAGCCGAAGGACAGCGTGCCCTCAGGGGCAAAGTACGGATTGATCAGCGATCCGCCATCTTGTTCAGACGACAAAAACGCCACGTAGCCCCAGCTTTGAATGACGCACAACAGCACGGTCGCATACCGCGTGTACTGATTGATTTTTTTACGGCCGACTTCGCCTTCTTTTTGCAGACGCTCCAGCGGCCCCCAGAAACTGGCCAACAGCTGGAAAATAATCGAGGCAGATATGTACGGCATGATACCCAGGCCGAAGATCGTCGCTTGGTTTAACTGGCTGGCGCTAAATACGGCGACGGTCCGCAACAACTCACCGACGCCACCTTGCTGCGAGCTAAATAGCGCGCTCATCGCCTGCGGATTGACCACCGGCAGCGGCACTTGCCAGCCGACGCGATAGATCGCCAAGAACAACAGCGTCAGCAGTATTTTCTGACGCAGCTCGGGTATGGTGAAGACGACCCGTAATTTTTCGAACATGCTTCGCTCCAAGTCCTATTTTGTAGGAGCGGATTCCTATCCGCGATCCTGCGTATGTTGTAGGAGCGGATTCTATCCGCGATCCTGACTTTCGCCGATGGGAATCGGCTCCTATATGAGTTGCCTTTTGGCACGCTCTCGTTAGGATAAAGCCCGGGGTACTCACAACGCAATCCCGGTTAACGACGAAACATTCACGAGCGAGCTTGGCCGGATGCCTTGCCTACGGGTTGGCGTGGACATGCCGATCGTAGATTGCGGCTAAACTATCGCGTTAGAAAACCCAGGTCGTTTTAATTAATCTTGCTAATTCAACCCGCGGTCCAACAATCGTACGGAACATGCCCACTCAGGGCAGTGGGCATGGCACCCCAAGAGTGCTCGCGATAGCGAGGATCAGCATGATCCATACTTCCGATTTTACTTGCCGGAGGCCGCTTTCTTTTTGCTGCCCATCTTGTTCTTGACGACCGGAGCCGGGCCCGGTAACACCACGGCCTCGGCACCGGCAGCCTGAATTTTTTCCTGGGCGGCCTTGCTGAACTTGTGCGCAGTGATCTTCAGCTTTTTGGTCAGCTCGCCTTCGGAGAGAATCTTCACGAAGTCGTACTGTCCCTTAGCCAATCCACGCTCGCGCAGCACTTCGGGGTTGACGTCGGCACCGGCCTCGAACAAGTCGTTGATTTGGCCGAGATTGACAATCGCGTACGTCGCACCAAACCGATTATGAAAACCGCGCTTGGGAACCCGGCGCACCAGCGGCATGCGGGCACCTTCGAAAATCGGTGCCGAGGTCCAACCGGCGAGCTGACCCTGGCCCTTGTGACCGCGACCCGAGGTCTTGCCGTGGCCTGAGCCGGGTCCGCGACCGATGCGCTTGGGTTTTTTGTGTTTATGAATGCCCTGATTGATGTCGGATAGGTTCATACCAGCGTGACTCCTCGTAGACGTTCGACTTCTTGTTTGGGCCGAAGTTGCGAGAGCCCGTCCATTGCGGCTTTGACCAAGTTGACCGGGTTGGGCGAACCGAAGCTCTTGCTCAGCACGTCATGAATGCCGGCCGCTTCGCAAACTGCACGCACCGCGGCGCCCGCGATGATGCCCGTACCGGGACTGGCCGGGATTAAGATGACTTTGGCTGCACCGAAGTTGCCGATGACCGTGTGCGGAATCGAACCGTTCTCGATCGGAATTTCGACCAGGCTGCGACTGGCGTCTTTGACGGCCTTCTCGACACTGGGGGGAACCTCGTTGGCCTTACCGTAGCCCCAGCCGACTTTGCCGCGACCGTTGCCGACAACCACCATTGCGGCAAAGCTGAAGCGACGACCACCTTTGACCACTGCGGCGCACCGCTTGATCTTGATGACCTTGTCGACCAGTTCGCCGCCGCGGTTTTGGTCTCGTTTTTGTTCTCGTTCGTTGGCCACGCTGGTGTTCTCTTAATGGTGGTTTGGTGATCCTAACCCGAAGCGTCAGCGAGGAGAATTGCGAGCAATGCTCGATCCTCGCTGACGCTTCGCGCTTTGGATGAATAGCATTCGTTCTTGTTCCTACGCTCTGCGTGGGAACGGCTCTATCGGACGCTCCGCGTCCTAAACCCTCAGTGCTCGTTGATCGTTCTCAAACGACCGCGGAGCGGCCAAAAGTGCGCTCCCACGGGGACCGAGGGAACGAGTTGACAACTAATCGACTAAAAACTCAGACCCGCTTCACGGGCCGCGTCGGCCAGTGCCGCCACGCGACCATGGTACTTGAACTCCCGACGATCGAAACAGACCTGCTTGACGCCGGCTGCAATGGCTCGTTCGGCGACCACCTTACCGACGGCTTGCGCTGCCAGCTTGTTGCCGCCGTATTTGATGTCGCCGCGCGTAGCTTCATCGACCGTGCTGGCCGCAACCAAGGTTTTGCCGGTCTGATCGTCGATCACCTGCGCATAAATATGTTGCAAACTGCGATAAATGCATAGCCGCGGACGCTCGGCCGTACCACGCATGCGCTTGCTGACGCGATAGCGACGACGGAGCTTGGTGCGTAATTTTCGTCGTTGATGATCCATGATCTAAGCTCTGTTTCTAAACGCGTCCGTGCCGGACGGCGGCTAAACTTTTTGTAATTCGTACTTTGTAATTCGTAATTACTTGCTGACGGCCTTACCGGCCTTGCGGCGAACTTGCTCGCCCTCGTAACGAATGCCCTTGCCCTTATACGGCTCGGGCTTACGGACGCTACGGACTTCGGCGGCAAACTGACCGACGGCTTGCTTGTCGCTCCCCTTCACGACCACATGCGTCTGATCGGGGCAAGTGACCTTCAGATTCGACGGGATCGTCAGGTGAATTTCGTTGGCAAAGCCGACACGCAACTGCAGCTTGTCTTTTTGAATGGCGGCCAAGTAGCCGACGCCCACGATCTCCAGCTTCTTCTCGTAGCCGGTCGTGACGCCGACGATCATGTTGCGGACCAAAGCCCGAGTCAGACCGTGTACGGCGCGATGTTCGCGCGTGTCGGCCTTACGGTTGACCACCAGCTTTTTTCCCGCTTGATCGTAGTCGATTTCGACCTGCGGCAAAAACGATTGCTCGAGCTTGCCCAACGGACCCTCGACCGAGAGCGTATTTTCGTTCAGAGCAACTTTGACATTGCCTGGAACTGCGACAGGTACTTTTCCGATACGCGACATCGTATTGCTCGATTGAGTAGGAATTCGCTGCTGATTCCGCTCGTCTAAAGCCGCGACCAGTGGTCGCGCCTGAACTGTGCATCAGCGTTAATCGCGACCAGTGTCGCGGCTTTACACGACAAATATAGTCACATCCGTTTAATTGCTTACCACAGCTCGCACAGCACTTCTCCGCCCAGCTTGCGCGTGCGCGCCTCGCGATCGCTGATCACGCCGCGGCTGGTACTGAGGATCGTAATCCCCATGCCGTTGAGGATCGGCTTGAGCCCGTCGGCGCGACTATACACTCGGCGGCCAGGCTTGCTGACGCGCTTGATATGTCGGATTACACGTTCGCCGTTCGGGCCGTACTTCAGCTCGATGCGCAATTGGGTACATGGCTGCGATTCAAGCTCGCTCCAGTCCCAAATGTAGCCTTCGCGCTTCAGCACTTCAGCCAGACCGCGTTTGACTTTAGACGCCGGCATCTCAACGGTGGGGCGCTCAATGCGCACCGCGTTGCGGATGCGAGTCAACATATCGGCGATTGGGTCAGTCATCATGTTCGTTCGGTTCCCTTACCAGCTCGCCTTACGCACACCAGGAATCAAGCCTTGATCGGCCATCTTGCGGAAACAAATTCGGCACAGTCCGAACTTGCGATAGACCGCGCGGGGACGACCGCAGCTCAAACACCGTCGGTTAAGACGGGTTGAGTATTTAGGCTTCAACAACGCCTTGACCATCTTTGCTGTGCTAGCCATACGCAAATTCGCTAAAAGACCATGAACTGCAAACCGTAGGACGGAATTCATTCCGTCTTCATTTTCGTAGGACGGAATTCATTCCGTCTTCCGTGTCAGCATCAAGCCGGAATAAATCCCGACCTACTTCATCAAGCAGGAATAAATTCCGGCCTACTTATGAACGGAATGAATTCCGTTTTACAATCCAGCCGGCCTACACTAAGCCGCGTCCTGCTTGCCCTTTTTCTTCTTCACGCTATCCTCATCCGTCTTGAACGGCACGCCCAGTCCACGCAACAATTCACGCGCTTCATCGTCGCTATCGGCACTGGTGCAAATACAGACATTCATACCTTGCGGGCGCGTGAACTTGTCGGGATTCAATTCCGGAAACACCAGCTGTTCCGACAGGCCCAGGCTGTAGTTACCATTGCCATCGAACGCTTTGGAACTGAGTCCGCGAAAGTCGCGCACACGAGGCAACGCCAGGTTAATCAAGCGATCCAAAAACTCATACATCCGTACGCCGCGCAAAGTCACTTTGCAGCCGATCGGCAAGTTCTCTCGTAACTTGAATCCGGCAACCGCCACCCGACTTTTCGTAATCAGCGGCTTTTGCCCGGCAATTTGCGTCAGCGCGGCGACGGCATCCTCAAGATGTTTCTTCTCGACCGTGGCACTGCCGACGCCCATGTTGATCACGACTTTATCGAGCTTGGGCATCGACATCGGATTGCTGCGGCCTAGCTTTTCGACCAGGGCCGGCAACACTTGATTGCGATACCGCTCGAGCAAACGCGGCACAGGCGGCGGGCCGCTCTGAACCGGGGCGTCGTCTTCTTTTTTCTTCTTGGCCATAAGTCACCAGACTATCGCTAAACAACGCGTAATTCGTAATTTGTAATTCGTAATTATTTCGACTTCGTCAGCTTCTCGCGCGAGGG
>JAYTAU010000618.1:0-2977 GCA_043737375.1 Planctomycetia bacterium | reverse complement strand
CTGATACGATTGGTCAGCACTGCGATCTGGACTTCGTTCGAACCCGTGTCGGTATCACCGCGACGGTACTCGGCAATCACTTCTTGTTTACGCTCTTTGGTAATGGACATGCTTGTTTTCCTTTACGAGTGGCCCAGCCAACGCTCGACAGCTCAATCGATTCCCGGAGAAATCGCCGCTTGAACCAAGGAGGGTTCAGCGAGCGACTTGCTAAGACACGGCCAAGCTGATCCATGACATCGAACAATTTGCCCGATTGACACAGGTTGTCGCCCTACACCGGGCAACCGCAGCTCAAAACGCATCGGCCCGGGCCGATCGGCTCGTTGCCAGAACACCGTTTTTGCGATTGTTACGCTACGCGGATATTACGTCGAGATCTAACAATACTTTAAGACGACTAGTCTACCAATTGAGGGACGGTTTGCAACTGCAAATCGAGCAAAAAGGAGACGAGAGGCTGGAGACGAGAGGCTGGAGACGAGAGGCTTGGGACTGGAGGCTTGGGACTGGAGGCTTGGGACTGGGGACGGGATAGACGTCCTTGCTAGGCGGTAACCATTAGGCGTTGCACCGCACAATCGACCCGATCGTTACAAGCACTGCATTGGCCACGGCTTGCGATGCCCCCTGTGTGGCCTAAGTTTAATCAGCGTCGAGAGATTGGTACTCTGTCGCTCCTAAAACTCTCTGGCGATTTTAGGGTTGCTGCTAAATCAACCCAACAAAATTCCTACGACAGACTGCAAACTATTATGGCGGAAATGCATAGCACCCATCTACCGTTAACGAATGACATCGGCGGTTGGCCGATCGAAACGCTGCTATCGGAAGGTTTAACCGACGCAGTCCGCCCTGCGGCCGGCGCTGTCAATCGTTCCCGCGGCATGCCGGAAACAGGCAAGGGCGAGCATCCCGTATCGATAGGCCCTTCGGCACTGGCGACGTTGCTGAACATCTCAGGCAATCCGGCAGCGCTGACCGAGCAAGGCCGCCTAGTGGAGGCCCGGCTGGGCATCGCCACGAGTCTGTTCGTCGCCCTGCGATGTAAACATACCGAGACCGCATCGCACTGCCTACGCGTGGCTTTAACCTGCTCGGTCTGGGCAGCTGAACAAAATCTGCCGGCTGAGGATCGCGAGGCCCTCGAAATTGCCGCACTATTACACGACGTCGGCAAGATCGGTCTGCCGGATCGGGTATTGCTGAAGCCCACCAAACTGACTGACGAGGAATTGTCGATCGTCGACCGGCACCGGCTGATGGGAGTGGAAATCCTGTCGACGTGCTGCGGTTCGCTGCGCATACTCGAAATCGTCAGCAACGCGCCGGCCTGGTTCAACGGTCATCGTATGAAATTGGAAGCCCAAGGGGCTGAGCTGCCATTGGGTGCGCGGATGTTGGCGATCGCCGACGCCTACGACTCGATGACCAGCGACCATGTATATCGTCAGGCCCGCGCGCACGATTCGGCGATCAAGGAACTCTACGAATTTGCCGGCAGCCAGTTCGATCCCGAGCTTGTCGAGCAGTTCGATCGCCTGCATCAACACAATTGCAATCGATGGCAGAACGAAGCCCAACGGCATTGGCTCGAGGATCTCGACCCGCCGACGGTCAACCTGTACTGGCAATTGCATCGCAGCTTTGCCCGCCGCGATGCAATTCTTCCGGCGTTGTTGTTCCAACAGCGGCTGCTGGAGAACATGTATGATGCCGTGATTTTTTTGGATGCCAACCGGCAGGTGATGCTCTGGAACCAAGGTGCCGAACGCTTGACCGGAATTGCCGGTTCTGCGGCCTATCAACGGCCGTTCACGCCCGCGATGCTGAGCATGGCCAATGAGCATGGCGTGCGGTACATGGATGCCGATTGCCCCGTGGCGCAGGCCATGCGTTCGTCGTCGCAATCGGTGAATCGGCTGATCATTCGCTCGACCGAGCAGCGCGAGCTGATCGTCGATCTGCAAACCATTCCGGTGATCGCGACCGACGGCTTGCTGTACGGTGCCGCGCTGGTGTTGCACGATGCCTCGGGCCAAATTTCGCTCGAAACACGCTGCCAAAACTTGCACGAAAAGGCGATCCGCGATCCGTTGACCCAATTGGCCAACCGCGCCGAATTCGATCGCATGCATGCCATGTTCGTCGATGTGCATCTCGAACGAAATTCGCCTTGCAGTTTGATCATCGCCGATATCGATCGCTTCAAATCGGTCAACGACAACTTCGGCCATCAGGCAGGCGACGAGGCGATCAAGAGTTTTGCCCGACTGATGAAGAGCCATTGCCACCCCAGCGACCTGGCCGCCCGTTACGGGGGCGAAGAGTTCGTCATGCTCTGCACGAATTGCACCAACGCCATGGCGGCCGTGCGGGCCGACGAACTACGCGAAGCCTTCAGTCAGTTTCCGCAAGCCGCCCTGGGCGACGCTTGCATTACGGCCAGTTTCGGCGTCACCGAAGTTCAGCCCGGCGACACGCCGGCCACGATGCTGCATCGCGCCGACCGGGCGTTGCTGACCGCCAAAGAGACCGGTCGCAATCGTGTCGTGCAGCTCGGCGGAGGCATCGGCCAAACGGCGTCGCAAGAACGGCGCAAATTTTCCTGGTGGCCCTGGCACGTCGCCGTCCATACCAAGCCGGAGCTGACTGCGTCGTTGGTGACCAGCGTGCCCATGCGCGTAGCGATCGAAAAGCTGCGCGGCTTCGTCGCGGATCATCATGCCGAGATTATCAAACTGGACGCCGACCTGCTGACGCTCGAAGTCGGCGAATTGAATTCTGGCTTGGGCCGCCGCACGAACGATCGGCCGGTGCCGCTGATTGCCGAGTTGAGCTTTATGGAAGAGCAACTTGCGGTCGGCACGCGCGCAGGCAGCATTTCGCGCCGCACGCGAATCGAAGTCACGGTGCGCCCCAAGCGAGATCGCGATCGCCGCAAAGATTCGAGACTGGAACCGGCCAAGCAACTGCT
>JAYTAU010000617.1:0-2979 GCA_043737375.1 Planctomycetia bacterium | reverse complement strand
AAAAATCTGGTCACCCTGAGAAAACACACAAAGCAAATGAGCCAACGGGCGTTAGTCGAGGTAAACTAAAACAAGGCAGTTGCGTAGAATACATACGTAATACTTGCTGAACGGAATTTTCCTGCACCCTGTGGAGACATCCGCCCACCGTGACTGAACTCAAACGTACCGAGAGCGTGGCCCGTGAAGGGGTCGTTTTGGTCGGCGTGTTGCTGAACGATCGCATCTCCGCGGAAACGGCCCTCGAAGAACTCGAAGGTCTGGCCAGTACGGCCGGAGCCCGCGTCGTCGGTCAAATGACGCAACGCCGCCAGACGCCCAACGTGACGACCTATCTGGGCAAGGGCAAGGTCGATGAGCTCGAACAACTCGTCGCCGCCACCGATGCGGATTGCGTGCTATTCGACAACGATCTTACGCCGGCTCAAACGCGCAATCTGGAACAGGCGATCAAGGTCAAGGTGCTCGACCGCACCGAGCTGATTCTCGATATTTTCGCCTCGCGCGCACAAACCTACGAATCGCGATTGGCCGTCGAATTGGCGCAGCTCCAATATGCGTTGCCGCGGCTCAAGCAAATGTGGACTCACTTGTCGCGATTGAAAATGGGCATCGGTATGCGCGGACCTGGTGAAAAGCAGTTGGAAGTCGACAGGCGCTTGGTCGAAAAACGCATTCATGACCTGGGCAACGAGCTGAAGGAAATTCAACGCCGCAAAGAACGCCAAGTGGCCGCCCGCGGCGACCGGATGACGGTTTCGCTGATCGGTTATACCAACGCCGGCAAGAGTACCTTGCTCAATACGTTGACCGGTGCCAATGTCTTGGCCGAAGATAAACTGTTCGCCACGCTCGATACGCGGACTCGCCGTTGGCAATTGCCCGGCTGGGGGCCCGTGTTGCTGAGCGACACGGTCGGCTTTATTCGCGATTTGCCGCATCATTTGGTCGCCAGTTTCAAGGCCACGCTCGAAGAAGCCCGCCAAGCCGATTTGCTGCTACATGTCGCCGATGCCAGCAATGAAGCGGTGTTCGATCAAATCGCCTCGGTCTATAAGGTTCTCGAAGAACTGAAGATCGAAGAGAAGGACACGCTGCTGATCTTGAATAAAGTCGATGCTGCCGGCAGCCGGCACAACATCGACCAACTGCTGGCGCGCTATCCCAACGCAATTCCAATCAGCGCCCGGAGTGGGCAGGGTTTGCCACATTTAGCCAGTCGAGTCAGTGATGCGCTGAGTGCTGGTTTCTTGGATGTCGATGTCGAAACCGGTGTCGAAAATGGCAAGCTGCTGGCGTATTTGGCCGCGCATGGCGAAGTGCTCTCGAAGCGCTATAACGACAGCCGTGTGGTGATTCATTGCCGCTTGTCGCGTGCGCACGCGGGTCGCATTCATGAACCTGCGACCGTCGTACGACCGCACGCGAATGGTTTTTCACCGATCGGCCAGTCACCCTTTGGGCAGTTGCCGGCTACTTCGCCGATGGACGCCGATCCGGCCGATCCATTCGATTTTGCCAACCGATCGGAAAGCCGTTCGAATGGAAACGGTCAGTCCAACGGCAACTCAAACGGCAACGGCCATGTGGATGGGCATAGCTCGTGGTACCCCAGCAACGGGAATGTCGACAGCCGGTCATAAAAATAATCACCACGGAGAGACAGAGGCAGGGAGAAAAACAACGGGGGCACCGATCGGGGGCCAGGGGTGAGTGAGGAGGTTGGAGCGCGAACCGCCCGAATCGCGTTCATTTACCTTGACCAACATTCCTTTGAATTTTTTCGTGCCTTTAGTGTATTTCGTGGTTCACCTGCCCGATTAGCATTCGTATCCATTCGCGGCCAATCATCTGCTTTTTTTCTCCGTTCCTCCGTGTCTCTGTGGTTCATTCTTTACTTGGTAAATTCACGTTAAGATGAAGCACACGATTGCCAACTCGCGATCGTTGGTCACCGGGGCCTCGGGCGGAATCGGTCGCGCTATTGCGATGGAACTGGCGCGTCGCGGATCGCAGGTCGTGTTGTTTGCACGGCGCGAAGATCGACTGCGACAATTGGCCGAACAGATTGCCCGCGATGGCGGACGTGCGGAGTACATCGCCGGCGACGTAACCGAAGCATCGGCTCGGGGTGCAGCTCTCAACCTGGCTCAGCAACATTACGGCGGCTTGGATATTCTGGTCAATAACGCCGGTCGCGGGGCGATGGGTCGCTTTGTCGATTCGAACCCACAGCGGATGCGCGAGCTATTCGAGACCAATTTTTTTGCCACAGCTGAAATGATCCGCGAGGCGCTGCCGATGTTGCGGCAAGGACGCCGACCGGCGATCGTCAACATCGGCTCGATATTGTCGCATCGCGCCACCCCGCGCAATAGCGAATACTGTGCGACCAAGTTCGCCCTACGCGGGCTGACAGAATCGTTACGCGCCGAGTTGGCGACGATCGGCATTGATGTGCTACTGATCACGCCCGGCACGACCGAGACGGAGTTCTACGAACATGTGGTCAACCCGGCGGAGCAGGCACCCTGGCCGCAGCAGAAGGGGGTCTCGGCCGACGCTGTTGCACGGGCCACGGTCCGCGCCATCGAACGCGGTACGCGGGAGATTGTGCCGAACCGGCGCGGGCGAATGCTGCTGTGGGCCAATCGACTGCTGCCGGGCTTCGTCGATCGCGCCATGCGAAAATACGGGTAACCGCGTTCGGCTTCGCGTCAAGACCGAGGGCCGGCGTTTCTTGTCAGCTAGCGGCCGTGTAATCTTGGGCCCTATAATCTTGGTCTGTGGAATAACTTCGCAGCGATCGAAACGGCTGGCCGCTTTATTCGTAATTTTCGGTGGACAAAGTCTGGCACCGCGCCTTGGCCATACGGTAAGTTGTAGAGACGAGGTTTGTGTTAAGGGGCGACCGAAAAATAACTTCCTCACAACCTCCTCTCCCTCTGGGAGAGGGCGGGGTGAGGGTCGGAAATGTCG
>JAYTAU010000616.1:0-2979 GCA_043737375.1 Planctomycetia bacterium | reverse complement strand
ACGACAAAAAGGCTGACTCCAAGAAACCTGACGCCAAGAAAAACGTCCACCGCTTGGCCGTGTTCACGCTCGATGACGATCTGCCCGAGGGGGTCGGCGCGGCCGGGCTGTTCGGCGACCTGGCTCCCAACTTGCACAAATACATCGAACGGATCGACGACGCCGTCAAGGACAAAAATATCTCCGGCATCGTGCTCAAAATCCATACTCCGAAGCTCGGCCGCGGCAAAATCGGTGAGCTGCGTGCCGCCGTGGAACGAGCTCGCAAGGCCGACAAAAAAGTCTACGCCATGGTCGACGACATTTCCGGCGGCGACTACTTGCTGGCAACCGCGTGCGACCAGATCATCATGCCGCCGCCAGGCACAATCACCGTCAGCGGCGTGCGGGCCGAAGTCACTTTTTACAAAAAGCTGTTGGATACGTTGGGCGTGAAGGCCGACATGCTGCAAGTCGGCGACTTCAAAGGTGCCGCCGAGCCGGTCACGCGCAACGAAATGAGCCCCGAGTTTCGCAAGCAGTTCGAATCGCTGATCGACGATTATTATCAACAAATGATCGAGCAGATCGCCAAAGAGCGCAAGCTCGATCGCGGTCGAGTCAAAGACTTACTCGATGAAGGATTGTTCACCGCAACCGAGGCCAAAGCAGCGGGCCTGATCGACCGGGTCGCCTACGACGACGAATTTACCGCGGCACTGAAGGAATCGACCAAATGCGACGAAGTCAAACTGGTCACCGATTACGGCAAAAAGGAGCTCGATACCGATTTCTCGGGCCTCGGAGGCATGGTCAAGCTGATGGAGATGATGACCGGCGGCGACGGCTCGAAGAAATCCAGCAAGCATAAAAAGATCGCCGTAATTTATGCCGTGGGCGTGATCATGCCCGGCGAAAGCTCGACCGGCATGTTCGATAGTTCGCTCGGCGGCGAGACGCTGGTGAAAGCCTTGCGCGAAGCCGAAGAAGACGCCAAGGTGGCGGCAATCGTGTTGCGAGTGGACAGCCCTGGCGGATCGGCGTTGGCCAGCGATTTGGTCTGGCGCGAAGTCGTGCGAATCAAAAAGCCGATCGTCGCCAGCATGGGCGACATAGCCGCCAGCGGCGGCTATTACATCTCGATGGGTGCCGATAAAATTTTTGCCGAACCCGGCACGTTGACCGGTTCGATCGGCGTGGTCGGCGGCAAGATGGCACTCAAGGGCCTATTCGACAAGGTCGGCGTGAATACCGAGGTCGTCTCGCGCGGCAAGAACAGCGGTTGGGAATCGATGGATTCGCCGTTCTCCGACAGCGAGCGCGCCGCTTGGCTAAAGGTCATGAAGGACATTTACAAACAGTTCACCAGCAAAGCCGCCGAGGGCCGCAAGCTGGACATCGCCAAGATCGAAGAGCTAGCCCAGGGCAAACTCTACACCGGTCGGCAAGCGGTCGCCAACAAGTTGGCCGATCAGCTCGGCACGCTCGACGATGCCGTGGCCGAAGCCAAGAAGCTGGCCGGCGTGGCCGACGACGAACCGATCGATCGCCTGATACTGCCGAAGCCGAAGAGCTTTTTCGAAGAATTGTTGGGAGGCCCTTCGCTGGAAGCCCGCGTGCAAGCCCGGTTACAAGCGCGCGTGAGTGCTCAGGTCAATGCAACCGTGCCTGGCTTGCTAGATATTCTCGACGACGCGACACAACTGCCGCGACTGTTCAGCGAGCCCGGCGTAACGGTGATGCCGTTTCGCGTGAAGATTCGGTAACGTTTCGTAGGACGGAATTTATATCGTCTGTATTGCGTAGGGCGGAATTTATTCCGGCTTGCATTTTGTAAAACGGAATTCATTCCGTTTACATTGATCGATCGATGCTCAAAGCAAAAATGAATTCCGGCCTACGATCTGTCTACAGTTGTTCGATCAACTGCAATACCAGGCTCAATGCCGGGGTTGTAAGCAATATCTCGGCAGGTGGCAGCGACTTAGCCTCTTCGCGCTGGGCCATCCAAGATCGGCGTTCAGCGCGGGATCCGGCGGCCGAGCCCTCCAGCGGCAAGATCGACGTCGGCGGCGTGCGGCGAAACTTCTCGGCCGACTCGATCGCGTTGCATAACGCTCGCAAGTCGGTGACATACTCTGCCTGCACGTAGCCGTGTCGCCGGCCCGGATCGAGTCGAATTAAATTCAGCGTGGCGCGTTCTTGCAATGCTATTTATCTATGACACCACCCTCTTCCTTAAGCGCTTTCTCACGGGCTTCACGCGCTTCGCGTGCGGCAATTTCCGCGTCCATGTTCCGACGATACTCGCCGTTTTCGTGGGACCATGACTTCCAGCGCGCTCGATCGGCGGCAGCTTCCTCGACGGATTCACCTTTATCGACCAACCATTGCAGAAGTCGTTCGTAATCGGCCTTTTGTTGGTCGGTCCAGATTTCGCTGCGGCGTTTCTCGGCCAGCACCATATGAATCAGCCGGGAATTACTCATGGGTTGATAAATCGCATGATCGGCGCCGGCTTCCAGAAACATCAGCGCCAGACCGTACCCCCCGCCCCAACTCATCGCCTGCATGGTAGGAGTTGCCCAAGCTTCGTTCATATGATTGATGTCCACGCCTTTGTCGAGCAGCAACCGGATTTTATCTTTTTTGTTTGACGCCGACCCGGTAATCACGCAAAACAACGGGCTGTCGCCCTTTCCTAAGGTCTTCGTCTTCTTTAGCAAGTTGGGATCGCCGCCGTGTTCGAAGACCGCTTGGAAATAGCCGGGAAACGAAGTCTCGGCGGCCATATGTGTCACCGCCTCGCCCGGCATGACCGCATCGCGGGTGCCGAAATCGCTCTCGACGATCACATTGGGGTCCGCGCCATGTTCCAGCAAGCGCTTGAAACGTTCCAGCTTGTTATCGAAATAAGCCCACAGCAATGGCGTCATTTTGCCCTTGCCCTGCGCCTTCACATCGGCGCCGGCGGCAACCAAGCGATCCATTTCGGCAAGG
>JAYTAU010000615.1:0-7400 GCA_043737375.1 Planctomycetia bacterium | reverse complement strand
AGTACTTGAATTGGGCAACTAGGCCGGTCGAAATTTCATCGTGCTCGACCGATGACGCTGCAGGCGCGACGGCTGCGGACTTGGAAGAAGCTGCGAGTGGTTGAGTCATCTGGCCCTCATGAGTTTGACGTTTTTTGCGCAGCATTGAAGTTCGAACATTTCTAAACTTCGACTTCAATGCGCGCGCAGTTATCCTACGGAAAGAATTCGGAAAGTTTACCAATGCCGCGCAATGCAAGCGCCGCGCGCAGATACGCCACGACGCCCGCTCCTGGCGACAGTGCACTACAGAATTACGAAGTGTAAGAATTGACGGTTGCGACAATCGGATTCGCGACACGACTGGCCGCGTTGCTTGCCCACTGACCTATTGTTCGCCACCTTGCCCCGAGATTATTCACGTGCCCGGTTATTTTTCGGTGCAAGCGTATCTAGGCCCGGAATAGAAAGGCCTCGCGTAAAGGCACGAAGGCGCAAAGAAAAATGAGAACTGCGACGAACGCGTTAAATCTGCATCATCAACTCAGATTGGATCGCGTTCCTTTGCGCCTCTGCGCCCTTGCGCGAGGTTCATTCGGCGGTCAGGGGACCGTTGGCAGCGGTCGCTCTTGACCGGCGTCGTTCGATGACCACGATCGGCCCAACGACTGCAGCCACTCGGCGTCGGGCCATTTATAAGGCCGAAATTTCTCCAGAACGCCGGCGTCTTCGTTCTGAAAGATTGCCAGTTGCTGACCCAGCTTGCTCGCCAGCGGCGAATCGATCAAATAGCTCGAATCGTTGGGGCTCATTTGAAACAACACGCGCAAGTCGAACTCGCGGAGCGTCGTTCGATCGATGGCCCGATTGAGATTTGCCAGCGAGTCGCACCAGCAGAGTGTGTGGATGCCGACAGCCGGCCCATCGCGGAGAATGATCGCAAACTGTTTGTCGGGGCTGAGTTTTTTCGGCTCGCTGCTGAACGAGAAGCCCAGATCGTTTTCGTCGCGGCGCAGATCGCGGAAACGCGCGACATCGTGTACGAACAAGTACAGGTCAGTATCTGAAGCGTCGCTGCCCTGTGAGTTTGCCCCGTGTCCATCGTCCGTAGTTTGTCGACGTTCGACCTCGGCGGCCAATTGATCGAGAACTTCCGGCACGTCGCGACGTCCGGCGACCTGGATTGAGTGCGGCACCACATCGGCCAACGACGCCAATGTATTGCCGTGATTCTCTTCACCGCGCGGGCTTTCCAAAATATAGAACCGCGCGGCACGTGCGATGTCGGCTCCCGCGATCTTGCTCACCGCGGAAATGTTGGAGACGGTATCGCTCGAACCGGCAAGCGATGTTTGCGCGGCAATGCCGACTAGCGCCGCGGCGAGAATGGCCAACGCGGTTTCTTCGCGCTGACCGACGATCAATAAATTGGTGCCATTTTCACGCTTGAATGCGATCGATGTGGGGTCCTTGATTGCCACGGCCTCGCCCAGCCAGGCGATCGGCGCGTGTCGCCCGGTTTGAGCAAGCTGTTGACCGTTGCCGATCGCGGCGACTTCATTCGAGTTATCCAACACGGTTCGTCGTGGTACTAACAGTTTCGCCAACAGCAGATTACGACGCAAATCAGCCGGTGCGTTGCCTTCGAACACGATTCGCGTAACGCTGCGCGCGCTGGGGCGGGCCGCGGCAAGCTCTCGAATGCGATCCAGATATTCTTCACGCCGCTCATCCGAGAGCCAGACCACCTGAAATGGATTATTGCCTTCGAGCAATCCGCCGGCGTCGTTATAGATCGCTTCACCCGGACGAGACAACAACCTCGCCGCGGTATTGTCTTCACTGAGAATCAAATGCGCGTCCGACTCACTGCATTGCAACGCTATGCGCACGCCCATTTGCCCGATCGTGCTGCGGGCCAGACTATACGCGCCGCCGAGCGTTTGCGATCCGAGCAGTACATGAATCCCGAATGCCCTGCCCTGTCGCACTAGTCGATCGAGCAGTAGCGACGCATCTTGAGCAATCTTATCGTCTTCGACAAACAGTTCATGAAATTCGTCGATCACCAGCAAAATGCGCGGCAGCACCGATTGTCCATCGGCGGAGCGATACGAGCCGAGATCTTGGACGCCCAGCGCGCGAAACCGATCGCCGCGCTCGCGTAATTCGAGATCCAGCTTTTGCAAAACGCTGAGACCGAATTCGCGCTCGCTCTCGATGGCGATGACTCGCGCGTGAGGCAGTTCGTGCGTGGCGTATGTTTTGAACTCGACCCCTTTTTTGAAGTCGATCAGATAGAGCTCGATTTGGTCAGGGCTATAGGTCAGCGCTAAATTGGTGACCAGCGCGTGCAGCAGCGACGACTTGCCCGAGCCGGTTTTGCCGGCGATGAGTACGTGCTGAGAAGTTCCTTGCCCAAGCCGCAAGTGTTGCAGTTTAGTTGCGCCGGCGCGGCCCAACGGCACATCCAACCCGCGATCGGTCGATCCGGTCCAATATTGATCTTCACGCGGGGCAATGTAATCGAACGGCACTTCGACCCGCCGCGAATCCTTGGCGTTTTCGCCGGCCAGCCGGACCAATTCGGTGAAGCGTTCGTCGTCGGGCGGCCGATCGACGGTCAAGGCGAACGGTCGCAAATCGGGGTCGCGCCACACAAAACGATCGTCTTTCCAGATCAAGCACGTGCAATAGGGCGCGAGATCATTCAGATCGATGCCCGGCGGCATCGGCTGATTGGCATCGACCAGCAGCAAGGTATAGACGCCGCACCGCGCGCCACTGGAAACGATGCTGGTCAATCGCCGCGCGGCCGACTCGGTGAAGCCTGCCGGAAAATTGGCGACGACTAAAATCCGAAATGCCTCGGCCACCTCGCCGGCATGCACGTTGTACTCTTCGATGGTTTCGAATTCGTTGCGCAGATACTTTTGGATGATGTTTTCCATCTGCTCGGTCAAATCGGCAAGCCGTTGCTCGATGTGCTGCGGCTCGGTCCAAATGCGATTCGTGATCATCACATCGTCGTAGTCGGCCAAGTGCATGAACCCGGCGAAGTTCTCACCCAGGCCGATCGGATCGATAATCGTAAATCGCACTTTGCCGGGCGGATTGGCCATGAGTAGTCGCAGCATGCAATTGCGAATGGTGGCCATTGCCGCATCGCGACCCGCGCCGGCGGCTTGCAACAGCAACGACGCGGCGCGAGGAAAGTCCAACAACGCAGGCAGCGAGAACGAATCGGGTATGCCCGCGTTCAACTCGCCTTCGCGTGAGCGCCCGCCGGGGATTTGTTCCATTTCGATCGCCAGTTGACCGAATCGCAAGGCCGGCGGAGCGACGGTCGGCGGTTGCCAATTGCTCCAATTCGGACTTTCCCACGCGGGAAATAGCTGTTCGCCGGCCAGATTGGTCGAATACACGCGTGCGGCGAAGTGTTGTATGCCGGTTTGCCAGCGCTCGGACAGTTCTAACCAATCTTGGGCTAAACGATGTTCGTTGTCGGTTTTGCTTTGATCGAATCGTTGTTGCGTTTCTTCCAAGCTGCTGCGATAGGTGAGTTGAATCTGTTCCAACATGGGCGGATACTTAGCTTCGGCATCGGCAATCAGTGTGTCGCGTCGCGTGGTAGAATCTCGCAGAATTCGTTGCACTTCGGCCTCGAGCTTGGCCAGCTCGGCGGTGCTGCGCTCGGTCAAAGTGACCAGCATCCGAGCGCGCTTGGTTTCCATGCTCGTTAAATCGCGGTCGCGGCGAACGAGCAATCGTTTGTACTCCATCTCGCACTGCGAGCGGACCGTGGCGACGACCTGAGATGCAGCCGCCGTGCCGTCGCGCTGTGCCGCGGCGATTTGGCGTAGCGCCTGAGTGACGATGCCCAGTGCTTTCCCACGCAGGGAAATTCGTACGACGATACAAATCATCAACCCCAAGCCGGCTGCTACGCCCAACAGCACCGGTTGATCGAGTTGAAAAATCACCAGTACCGGAACGAGCAGTAGGAGAAAAATGACCAGATAGATACCCAGCATCCGTCCGCCATGAAATAGCATTGGCACGGTTCGCGACTGGAGTTCTACAAGTTGTTGGGTCGCCTGCTCGATTGCCGCGTTAAGACGACTCGTCGGATCGGCTGCTTCAACATCTGAAAGACGTGAGGTCTGCTCCGTGTCTATGGATTCTGAATCGCCAACTTCGGCCGCCGCAATCGCGCGACTTTGCCCACAGAGGGTTGCATAGGCTTGAGCCTGCTGTCGGAGGCTAGCGAACTGTTCGATGAAGGCCTGCGCATTGGTTTCGGTTTGTTCGAGCCGTTGCTTGGGTCCGTCTTTCGTCGAGTCGAAAATGGCATTGGTTTCCCAGCTTTCGGTCTCGTGATCTTTGTCGACTTTTTGTTGGGCCGTTGCGACTTGATCGGCCACGCGGCGGCTAAGTTTTTCGAGCGACTGCTGCGCCCCGGTTGTTTGGGTTTCGTATTCGGCCGTGGCGCGGCGACGAATGGTATCGTATTCACGTTCGGCGGTTTCCTTGTTGGTGCGAAACTCACGGGTGATCGACTGTTGCGATTCGCGAAAGTCTTTCACAGCCTCACGCCCACGCTCGTCGAAACCGGCGGTACGTTGCAATTCGGCATGTTCGCGCTCCGTCGCCAGACGAAATAACTCGGCGAGCAGTTGCTTTTCTGCGGCCAATGTCAAGTCGGTTCGCGGCGTTGTTTGGGGATCCATCGATTAGTACTTCTATACGAAGTCAATCAGAGTTGTATGTTCCCCGGCAAAGCCGGGGGCTGTTTCCTGGTTCCCACGCTCCGCGTGGGAACGAAATTCGGGGGACGCTCCGCTTCTTTAATCGAGCAATCGAGCTTATTTGTGAGACTTTGCCGCGGAGCGGCGTTTGGTGCGTTCCCACGGAGACCGTGGGAACGAGAAAAACTATTGACCTGCGAACAACGACTTACGACACCTCGCGTTGCGCTTTCTCAAGGATTTCGCTCAGGCGAGCCGCCCCTTCTAGTACTGCTTTGACCTGCGGTTCAAGGTCGGTAATATGATTATCCTCGAACGCACGACTGGCGCTGTCGTTCCAATGCAATTTGGTTTGCTCCCAGCGCTGACGCAATGTTTTCATGGCTTGTTCCAACTTGGTCGATCCGGACTTGAGGTCGCCGACTCTCATGGGGTTGGTTGCTCCGTACGTGGCGCCGAATCGACCGGCTCGGCGGCTTCGACCGACACTGCTTCAGTCTGGGGCGAATCGACGACCGCAGTCGTGGCAAGGGTTGCGTCGAATCGCGGCAGCGACGGAGCTTGGGTTGCCAGGTATCGATCCAGCGACGCCAGCATTCGCTCCAACGCCGCGACGGCCTTGGGCAAATCGCCGTCGAGCATGCTGACGAACTGCGACAATCGGGTGGCGAACTCTCGATAGGCTTGCTCGCAGAGCCGGCCCCAATGCTTGACGGCTTCGGTCTTGAGTTGAGCGGTTTGCAAACGACGTTGCGCTTTTTCGAGTGCTTTTTTTTCCTCGTCGCACGAAGGCGTATAACCGTCCATCGCTTTGAAAGTGCGCGCGTTGCTGACATTCTGCTTACTCTCCGAAACAACTTCCCATCCGCGACGTAATTCGCCTTGCCATAGCGTGGCTTGATCGTGCGTGATAAATTCGACCGCGCGTCGCGATTCCATTTCGAGTGCGGCGATGGCCAATCGTGCCTCGTGAATGAAGGTGCAAACCGCCGCGCGAAACTCGGCGATGACGGCAATTGAATTTACGTTGGCGGACATGGAGCAAGGACGACGATAAGGAGCTTGATAATTCCGTTCAGGAGTCGTACTAAAGGCCTCGCGCAAGGCCGCGAGGTCGCAAAGAATCAAAGGCCGGTGCGAATTTGGACAGCCTGCTTACTCTCCACTAATCGACTTGACCGATGACGACGTGTTCTTGCGAATGGTCCAGGGTGCTACTCAGCGTCTGCGCGCCTTTGCGCGCGGTTATCGTTGTTGCAGGTACTCGTCGATACGTTCGGCTTTGCGCAGCAAAAAAGGTACATACTGTTCGGTCGATTCGACGAAATGGTTGATCGTTTTCACCTGCTGTTCGAATTCTTCGACAAACTTGTGATGCTCTTGATCTCGCCACGATGCTCCCAAGTTCACCATCTGCCGCTGCAGTGCGGTCATCTGCGCTACCAGTTCGGCGTTGAAGTGTTTCAATTGCTGAGCGAAACGCCGCAACTCGGCCGGGTTGACGATGGCTTGAGACATGAGCTAATCCCCAGAATAAATGGCCGTCGCGTGCGAATCGTCGACTCTAGCCGCGCGCCGGGCCCCCTAGTTATGATAACCCGCGTGCTGGTCGCCGCAAAGCATGTCGGCCCGTTGCGACCTGTCCCCCCGGTGTAATCACCGGGGGCTAAAAGAAATGTGCTTTCCCGGCGTGGATGCCGGGGCTAACCTCGGTCAGTGTTTCTCCCAAAAGTTGGAAGTATGTCCAAAATTCTGCTGCTGCACGGGCCGAACCTCAACCGACTCGGTCAACGCCAGCCCGAGATCTACGGCCACACCACGCTCGATGAGATCAACGCTCGCGCGGTTGAACGTGGTAAACAGGCCGGGTTGGAAGTGCTGCCCGTGCAATCGAATCACGAGGGTGCGTTGATCGACTTCCTGCAATCACACATTGCCGATACCGCCGGCATCGTGATCAATCCCGGCGCATTAACGCACTACGGCCTGGCCTTGCGCGACGCCTTGGCGGAGTTCAAGTGCCCGATCATCGAGGTGCATCTGTCGAACATTCATGCCCGCGAACCGTTTCGACAGCATTCGGTGATTGCCGCGATTGCGACGGGGCAGATCGTGGGGCTCGGTTGGCAGGGATACTTATTGGCGATCGATTGGCTGGCAGAAAAGATTCGTCAATAAGAATTTCACCACGGAGACGCGGAGGCACTGAGAGATGAACGAGATCGGGGATCAGGAGTCGGGGGTTAGTAAGGAAGCTCGAGCGCGAACCGGTTTCACTTTATCAACAATTTATATTCGTTTGGTTTCGTGTAATTCGTGTGTTTCGTGGTTCACCTGCTGATTCGCGTTCATCCGTTTCCTCTCCGTGTTTCTGTGTCTCCGTGGTTCATCCGAATCAATCGAGTCACACTCAATCGCGGCGATCCAAGTGCCCGCTCTTGTTGATGGCACGGAGCAGCCGCAGCCCCAACGCCAGGCTCAACAAACAGCCGCTCGCGCCAAGAATCGAAACGCCGCCGATCTGCGGCGCAACGTCGCGACTGAGCAGCAACGATGAGCCTAGAAAAAGTGCGCTGGCTAACATGCCTAGCACCAGCCGATTGACGCTGGGCTCGAGCCCGCGATGATCGAGATGCACGTCGAACTTTCCGTCGCGCGCCTGATCGAGAAATT
>JAYTAU010000614.1:0-7408 GCA_043737375.1 Planctomycetia bacterium | reverse complement strand
GCCCTGCGCGCCAGTGTCGACGTACTTACGATGACCGCCACGCCGATTCCGCGCACATTGCACATGTCGTTGCTGGGCGTACGCGATATTTCGAATCTGGAAACGCCGCCTGCCGACCGATTGGCCGTTGAGACTCGCGTCGGCCGCTGGGACGAAGAGCTGATTCGCTACGCCGTCATGCGCGAGCTCAACCGCGGCGGGCAAATCTACTTCGTCCACAATCGCATTAGTGACATTCATCTGGTTGCCTCCAAGTTGCAACGCATCGTGCCCGAGGCCCGCGTCGTCATTGGCCACGGCCAGATGGGCGAAGGTGAACTCGAAAAAGTCATGCTCGATTTTATCGAGCGCAAATACGACATTCTGCTGGCAACGACGATTATCGAGAGCGGGTTGGATATCCCGAACGCCAACACGATTTTCATCGACGAGGCCGATCGCTACGGCCTGGCCGACCTGCACCAACTACGCGGTCGCGTGGGTCGCTACAAACACCGGGCCTATTGCTATCTGCTGGTCGATCCGAATAAGTATCTCTCGGGCACGGCGGCCAAACGATTGCGGGCCATCCAAGAATTCAGCGACATGGGGGCCGGCTTTGCGATTGCCATGCGCGATCTTGAAATTCGAGGCGCGGGCAATATTTTGGGCACCCAGCAGAGCGGGCACATTGCGACTGTCGGTTACGAGCTGTACTGCGAACTTCTGGAACAGGCCGTCCGCAAAATGAAGAAGCTGCCCCCCAAGCAGCATGTCGATGTGCATATCGATCTACCAGGCGAAGCGTATATTCCGCGCGCGTACGTGCCCGACATGCGGGCTAAAATTGACCTCTATCGCCGGCTGACGCGCGTAGCCAAGTACGAAGAGGTAAACGATCTGGCAGCCGAGATGCTCGATCGATTCGGAGCGCATCCTGCCCCCGTTGCGCGGTTGCTGTCGCTTGCCGAAGTTCGCATTGCAGCAACATCTTGGCGGATCGAAACGATCAAACGTGAGGAGCAGTATGCGGTGTTCGGCTACACCGATCGTCGAAAAATCGAGCAGCTAGCAGCCGAAAATCGCGGACGGCTGCGAATTGTCGATCACAAAAGCGCTTACATGCCGCTTGAACGGGCCGTGGCCGAGTCCGACCAAATTCTAGAACCGATCAAATCGCTGTTGCTGCCAAACTGATGGTCTACGTATAATCCCGCCCGCGCGGCCTCGACGATAGTAGCTTAACGTGCCATTGCTTCTTGTCGTCGTGCGATGGGTGCCATGCCCACTGCCCTGAGTGGGCATGGAAAAATACGCGGGAGTTACACCTTCTCATCTTTAGCAGCGGCTTGAGTCATGCCCACGCAAAGCCGTGGGCATGGCACCCGGCGTACTAATAGTTCAATCGGTTCCGTTCTCGTTCGACAAAGTCAGGAAAGAGCACCCATAGCGTGGTACCGAATTCTCGCTGTTGGTCAGTCGTGACATTGCTCATTGTGGCGGCCATTGCCGTGCAAAATGTCGGCGCGGATTCTACGCCGCAAGCGAACATGCGCGGCCAATCCCCGGACAATAATTACGGGCCGCCAATCAATAATTACGGCCCGCCTGTTGCCGGCAATCCATCCGCATACCCGCAGACGCCCGGCTATCAACCCGTGTCGGGCTATCCAACGACATCGGTTAATCCGCCAACGTCGGCAAATTTACCGACCAATCCGGCACCGCCATACTCATCGGACGTTGGCAATGCCGGCGCGCCGTTCGTCCCTGTAGCCGGTCCGGTGTTTGGCCCGCCTCCGACAGGTCCGGCAATGCCAGGCGTGCAAGGCGGGGCCGGCAGTCTTCCGCCCGTCGACTTTGCTCCCGCTCGGGTATTTGCCAATGCGCAAATTGTTGCGCGCGTCGGCAACGAGACCATCTTGGCTTCGGACATTCTGCCGCAATCCGACGAGTATCTGAAAGGCATGATCGCCAAAATGTCGGCCGAGCAGCGCGCATCGATCACCGAAGAAGAGTACGAAAAGCAGCGTTGGCTCGTTGCCAAGAAAATCCTCGAAAGTTTTGTCGAAACCAAACTGATGTACGCCGATGCGCTCAACACCATTCCGAAAGAAAATCATGCCCGCATTAAGCAAGATTTAATGGAGAAGTTCGAAAAGACGCAGATGAAATCGATGCTAGAGAAGAGCCAGGTGATAACTCGCGGCGAGCTGGAAAAAAAACTTGCCGAGTCAGGCCAGTCGTTGGAGCGGCAGCGGCAGTTTTTTCTCGAACGCGCGATGGCCGGTAGCTGGATGTATCAGCACACGCGCGAAGATAAAGTAATTCCGGTCTCGCAAATTTTGGGTTACTACCAACAAAACATTGCCGACTATGAGTTTCAAGCACGGGCCCGCTGGGAGCAACTCTCGGCCAACTTCGACCAACACAACAATAACAAGACCGCGGCATTTCAAGCCGCGGCCGAGATGGGAAATGACGTGCTGCGGGGAGTGCCCTTGGCCGATGTGGCGAAAAAGCGTTCGAACGGCCCCACGGCGGAGAAAGGGGGCGAGCGCGATTGGACCAGCAAGGGATCGCTCAAGAGCACCGTGTTGGAAGATGCCATTTTTGGGCTTCCGGTCGGTCGCATGAGCCCGGTCCTGGAGGACGAAACCGGCTTTCACATCATACGAGTTGTGGAGCGAAACGAAGCAGGTCGCAAGCCGTTTTTAGAAGCACAAATCGAGATTCGCAAAAAACTGAAAGACGAAAACCAAAAACGACAAGAGACCGAATTTATTGCCAAAGTCAAGCAGCGCACGCCCGTCTGGACCGTGTTCGACGATCCCAACATCACGATTCCCGGCGGACAAGAAACGCTGGTCGGTCGCCCGGCTGAAGCGGGGCGGCGATAACTGTGTAAGGCCGGTGGTGGTATCGCCGGCAAGTGCGGCGCGTACGAACTCTATAGGACACACGGCTGCTTAGCGGCGCGGCCACCGGCCCGCCCGATGCATCAAATGTGCATTGATTCTCGCCAGCCACGTTAGCGGCGGCAATTTTTCTTTTGCACGCTGACGTACTACAATGGCCCCATGAACGAAACCACAGTGCGGCCGATCCAATTTAGCTTGCGCGGGCTGCTGATCGTCACGGCAATCTGCGGAGCGATCTTATTTCTTTTTTTCACCAGCCCGACGACGTTCTTCCATCACGTCACCGTAGGGATGAGCCGGGGCGAAGTGCTCGAAATCCTTGGTGAGCCAGAGTCACAATGGAATCCAACTGAAAACTGGCCCGAGACATGGCAATACAGGCGACATTGGATTGATCTCATCGACGAAGATCGATACTTCGTAACTTTCGGCACGCGCGGTTTGGTTGAACGGACCGGCGAAGTCACTGCGCGGCGGCGAGCGGATGGGCGTCCGACGGATTAGTTCCATGGTGCGGAACATCGAACTCAATGATCGGTTGCCGAGCTTTGAAAGCGCGCTGAATGGCGCATCCGACAGGCCGCACAGGGGTTCCAAAAGGCATCGTGGTGCTAGGGAGTTCAAACTCATGAACGCACTCCTAGCAATATCTAGCAGCCTGCGTGAAACAAGCGAAGCAATACTTCAGGATGAGCGCGCGATTGCCCCGCACCTTACCCGAGCACTAGCTGCGAGTTTGCTTTCGCTCCAAAAACGTAAGAATCGTCTCAAAGCAGAGTTGTCCGCTATTAGTGCAAATGGTGATGTCGACGCATCCAGACAGTCCGATCCGAATCACAACGTGCTTCGTACTTGACGCCAAACCAATGATGATGGCCCGCATGGACGAATCCACACTGCGGCCGATCCAATTCAGGCTGCGTACCTTGCTGATTGCCACGGCAATCTGCGGGGTCATCTGCTTTTTATTCGTTTCCAGTCCAACGCCAAATTTTTACCGTGTCAGCGTGGGCATGAGCCGAGATGAAGTTCTCGCGATCATTGGCGAACCGAATTTGCGGCGACCAGCGGAAGCAGATCGTACTGAGAAGTGGTGGTATCCGCGATACTGGTATGAAGTATCAGGCAGGCGTTTCTTTATCGAATTCGATGATCAGGGTTTAGTTCAACGCCGGGGCGAGCAGTCTGGATTGTTCCTGTACTGAATTAAATTTAGGGCAATTACCCGATCGGCGGCAAAAGGCTCCGCGAGGTTGCCCCCCATCGCGTCCTTCATTCGCGTTCATTCGTATTCATTCGCGGCTACATTTCATCGCCCGGAATGAATGCCGTTCTCGTCGCATCCCCTTCGTTTGAATTGCCAGTTGCGCGCCGGCCCGCTACACTTCAAGCATGGCGGCATCTCAGCGGTTCAGCACGCAGCCAGCTTTTGTCTTGGAGACGGCGAATGAGTTCCGTGGTCGATAAAAAAACAACGCCCGGGGCGACAGCCAAGCTCAATCTGCAGGGCCAGGAAGTCGAACTTCCGATCATCGTCGGCACCGAAAACGAAAAAGCGGTCGATATCAGTAAGCTGCGTGCTCAAACCAGCTTCATCACGCTCGACGAAGGGTACGTCAACACCGGTGCGACGACCAGCGAAATCACCTACCTCGACGGCGAGACCGGCATTCTGCGGTATCGCGGCTATCCGATCGAAGATTTGGCCCAAAAATGCGACTTCGTCGAAACCAGCTACCTGCTGATCTATGGGTCGCTGCCGACCAGTGAACAGCTCGAAAAGTTTCGTCGTTCGCTGCAGCGCCACACCATGCTGCACGAGGACATGCGGTCGTTTTACAACGGCTTTCCGCGTGACGCGCACCCGATGGCGATCCTCGGTTCGGTGGTCGGCGCGTTATCCACGTTCTACCAAGACTCGCTCGACGTGCATGACCCGCACTTGGTCGAGATTTCGGTCCATCGACTGATGGCCAAACTGCCCACCATTGCAGCCTACAGCTACAAAAAGTCGATCGGCCAGCCGTTCATCTATCCGCGTAACGATAAATCGTACTGCGAAAACTTTTTGCAGATGATGTTCTCGGTGCCGACCGAACCGTATGTCGTCGATCCCGATTTTGTCGAGGCGCTCAACAAGCTGCTGATCGTACATGCCGATCACGAGCAGAACTGCAGCACATCGACAGTCCGCATGGTCGGGTCGAGCGATGCCAATTTGTTCGCGTCGATCTCGGCCGGTATCTGTGCCCTCTGGGGGCCGTTGCACGGCGGAGCGAATCAGGCCTGCGTCGAGATGCTCGAAATGATTCTGGCCGACGGCGGCAACGTCAAAAAGTATGTCGACATGGCCAAGACCAAGGGGACCGGCTTCCGGCTGATGGGCTTCGGACACCGGGTCTACAAAAACTACGATCCGCGCGCCAAGATCATCAAAGCCATGAGCGACAAATTGCTCAAGAAGCGGCACATTCACGACCCGATCTTCGACATCGCGCAAGAGTTGGAAGAAGTCGCGCTCAACGATCCCTACTTTATCGAGCGGAAGCTGTATCCGAACGTCGATTTTTATTCGGGCGTGGTCTATCGTGCGATGGGAATTCCGGTGCAGATGTTCACGGTGCTGTTTGCGATGGGCCGTCTGCCGGGCTGGATCGCGCACTGGATGGAGATGCACCATAGCCCTAGTAAAAAGATCGGCCGCCCACGCCAAATCTACACCGGCGCAGCCAAGCGCGAGATCGTGCCGATCGAAGCCCGCAAGTAGGCCGGAATTCATTCCGGCTTCGTTCGTAGGACGGAATTCATTCCGTTTTATTTGACAACTTAGAACGGAATTCATTCCGTTCTGTTATGTCGAGGCTTCCGTGAGGAACGCGCTGCCGTGGCGTTCCGGTGGTTAGGCCTTCGGTATTCGCGTGCATATTTATGCGCCCTCTGTCCTGTTCAAGCCCAATGCCATTTCAGTTTAGTTTCTGTTAGCCGCTTGCAATTACCCAGATAGGTGGATATGTTGGCGATCTCCGAAATACCCACCCCACCTAATCCGCATCTTCGAAGGGGCAGCCATGCAGTTCTTCAATCGCTTGACTCGGTTCGGTTCTCTAATTGCCAATGTGTTCGATAATCCCTTTGCCACCTCTTTCCTCTCCTTTGGGAGAGAGCACACGAGCGGGTGAGGGCTGGATCAAAAAGCCGACCTCTCTCCTTTGAGCAATTCGAGTCGCGCACCATGATGGCGGGCGATACGGACAGCAGTCGCGTGAACAACGCGTTTTTTCATGCCAACGGCTGGATCGGACCAAATCAAACTTCGGAACGGCTCGACGTGACGGTGGCTCCCGCGAACGTGGCAGAAAGTGATGGGAAAGGCTACTTTGCCGTTGAAGTCACCTCGCGGGCTGGCACTGCGTTCGATCCGGCGGCGATCGAAATCCGCCGTGTCGGTTCGGGTGCGGCCAATTCTGTAGGAGGCGTCGCTGACGCCGATTCCTCGATCGTCATCCCGCGACTGGCCCATAACAATTTGTCGAACAGCACCAGTAGCCTGACATTGGTGGAACTCCCCGCCGGGCAGTATCAGTTCACTGTTCGCGGCGAAGCCAATCCGAGCCTCGGCGTCCCCGCCGAGGGATTAAAGGGCGCTTTCCAGGTCAATGCCTACTTGATCGGCGACGTGAACGGCGATCATCGCGTCGATGCCGTCGATCGCGAAGCGATGCGGTTCATGATCGACGCGCTGCATAGCGATGCGAACTAACATGCGTCGGCCGACTTCGACTTTGATGGAACGATCACGACGCAAGACCTGGAACACTTCACAGTCAGCGCGGGCAGCACGCCACAACCGGGCATCGCCGGACCAATGCCGCTCGAAGACCTTATAGCCGAAGACTCGGCCGCTACGCTGGATCGTGTTTCGGCCATCGTGCCCACAACCGGCTACAACGCGAATGCTCCGTCGGAATTCTTCGAAAGCACCAAGGGACTAATTCAGCCGCTCGCACTGACCGCCAACGGGAATACGGGGGTGTACAAGGTCAACAGTCCGGTAGGCACAATCGCCGAATTGGATTTTAAATGGAACTACCGCAACGCGAAGTTCAATAATTCGCTGGGGTACTTTATCACTGACTCGCTAGGTCTAGTCGCCAATGCGTCGGGCACGTTGGTCGATCCGGTCGATTGGGGCGCGGTGAACCAGCAAATCCAGGGCCAGCTCGCAGCCGCAATCGCACAGACCACGGCCTATCAAACCGCCGCGTTGGCCAACGCGGCGGGTCTTGCCAACGGCGGAATGATCTTCCTTCCAGGAGAGAAAACTGGCGCAACCGAAACCGTCTTCCTGCCCGGCGGTTCGCACCTCGTCTTTTTCATGAAACAGGACGGTGCAACCAGCCCAGTTTGGTTAAGGATCGGTCGATTAATAACTTCCGGCTTTGAATGAGATAGAATATAGGGCGCTCTTTATAGGAGGTCCTGATGATGTCTTATTCTGCGGTCGTGCG